>QEUZ01000402.1 GCA_003577355.1 Chloroflexota bacterium
ATCATCGTCGCCAGCTCATGTTTGCCCTGGCGCACCAGGCATTCGTGGTAACCGTGCAGGCTCCAGCCGTTTTCCGGGTGCTGGTAGCTGCGGGCCAGGCTGCCATCCAGCCCCAGGTCGGCGCGGTAGACCGCCTCTGCCTCGGCAACGTGGCCTTGCTCCAGCAGCAGCGCGCCGTAGGCGTGGCGCGGCGGCTGCATCCAGCCCCACGGCTCGTCGTAGAGCAGGTTGTCGTCCAGCTCGATCGCCCGGCGCAGGTGGGCGAAGGCGGTGTCGTAATTGCCTTTGCGGTATTCGATCTCGCCAGCCAGCATGGCCGCGGCAATCTCCAGGATACTCCGGCAGGTGTTGTTGTGGATCCGGCGGCGCTCCGGCACGCGCGCTGCAGCAGCGATGAAGAGCGCCTGCTGTGCCTCCGCTTCGGCGACCCGGCCGGAAGCGGCGTAGGCGATGCCTTTCCCATAGTGGGTGAGCGCGGTCGATGTGCAGTAGAGCTCCGGGTCTGACGGCAGGGGTGCGTCGATCAGCTCCTGCCAGCGCCCAAAGCGCACCAGCACGTGCAGCTTCAGCGACATGTAGCCTTCCAGAAAGTCGGCCATCGGCGGTGAGGGCAGCCGCAGCAGCGCCTCCGGCACGGTGGCCACCAGCTCGTCGGCGGCCTCGCAGGCAGCTGCGTACTGGCCGGCGAACAGCGCCCCGTAGAGCTTGAAGTGATAGTTGTGGATGCGGTAGGCGGAATAGAAGTTCAATGCGCCTTCCCGTTCCAGGAACTTGCGGTCGGCGACGATCGCTGCGTGGTTCCACTCGACCACAGCTGGGTAGTGCCCGCACAGTACATCGATGTGCGTTGGCATGTGTTTCAGGTGGCCGCCATCTGGCACAAGGGCACGCAGCCAGTCGCCGGCGCGGAGCGCCTTCTCAGGGAATGGCGACATTTCCATCAGGTGCACATACATGTGCAGCACACCGGGGTGCCGGGCTGCGGCGGGGTCGTTCAGCGCTCGTTCCAGTACCTCCTGGGCTTCCAGTGTGTCGGCGCCATCCGCCGGCCGGGCCTCGCGCAGGTTCCACATTTGCCACGGGGTGCGGTTCATCAGCGCCTCGGCGAAGAGTGCGGCGATATCCAGGTCGTCGCCGTAGTCGCGGTAGACCGCGCGCATGGCGTCGGCGTAGTCATCGTTCCAGATGGTCAGGTCCTCGGCCTCGACTGCCGCCTGGTAGCGCTTCTGGACGGCACGGATGAGCGCCTGCTCAGCGGGGTTGGCATGTCCAATGCGCTCCAGCGCCCGCTGCGCCGCTTCGTAGGTGCGCGCGACCGTGGCGGTGCGCTGGTCTGCTGACATCAGGTCCCAGCGCAGGTTGTAGTTTGGGCCGGCGGCATAGGCGACGCCCCAGTAGGCGATTGCGCAGTCCGGGTCGGCGGCAATGGCCTGCTCGAAGCAGCGCACGGCTTCTTCGTGGTTGAAGGCGTAGGTCCAGTTCAGCCCGCGGTCGAACCAGGTTTGCGCGTCGGGAGACGTGGTGCTGATCGCTCGCTGGTGTGTGCCGAGGTCGTAGGGATAGTCGGACATCTGGCAGCTCCATCCAAAGTCGGGCTTGTCGATGGTGCGATACTCGCACCACTCCAAGATGTGCGCAATGTCCTTGCGCGTTGCCACGTATCCGACATGCGTGCGTTGCCCACGTTGTGTCGAGCTGGTTGACGCGAATGCGCCACCCCACGTTCCCCTCTCCGCGCATGGGGCGCGGGTCGAGCCTGGCGATGGTCTGGCACGCGAGGTCCGTTCCCCTCTCCGCGCATGGGGCGCGGCCTCATCCGCATGCGGATGAGACCTCGCGCCCAGGAACGGATGGTTCGCAGCGCTCAGCACGACAGGATAGCGGGGCTGTTTCGCCCGGACACGTGCACTGCGGCCAACTCGTCAGTGTGGCCGGCGCGCCAGCACATGGGCCGTTTCAGTGACGAAGACGAGCTCACCAGCTTGGGTGTACTCGGCGACGATCGGTGTGATCGCGGTACGGACGGCGTCGATCAGCTGGGCCTGCTCGGCTGCATCGAGTGTATCGAAGACGGGTAGCGCCGCCGCGCCGCCGATGACAATTCGCTCGATGTACTCCTCCGCCGAAGGGTAGCGCAGGTCGAGGGCAACCGTGCGGTACTCGATCTCGCTGAACCCGGCGGCCGTGAACAGGTGCAACAGGGCATCCGCGTCTCCCAGCGCAAATGGCAGGTGGAAGGCTGCTACGCCAAGATGCCGCTCCACTGCCGCAGCGATGCGCTGGTCAAACGGGTTGCGCTCGATGGCGGTCCAGGTGCTGGTGAGTACTCGTCCACCGGGGGCGAGGACGCGGAACATTTCAGCGAACGCGGCCCGCTTATCCGGCACGACTTGCAAGCCCTGTTGCCAGGTCAGCAGGTCGAACGAGGCGTCTGGGAAGGGCAGCGCCTGGGCATCCCCCTCGACGAACTCGACCGCCAGCCCCGCCTCGGCGACGACCGCACGGGCAACCGCAACCATGTTCGGGTTCACGTCCAGCCCGACCACCTGGCCCTTCCCCGCCAGACGTTCGGCGATCAGGCGGGCGATGATGCCGGTGCCGCAGCCGATATCCAGCACACGCTCGCCGGGCTGCGGGTCGGCCAGCGCGACGAGCTCGATACCGAACGGGAGGAACATCGTCGGGACGAGATATTCCTCGTATGCGTAGGCAGGGTTCACGACTGGCGTCTGGTGCGTTGATGGCATGTCGTGTCTCCGATCTCGCGTGAGGCGTGTCGCCACCGCCCTCGCCGTGTGAGTGCGATGACGCGCTAGCAGCAGGTGCGGCTACGGGGCGATGTTGACGTTGCCGCGGAAACGGTTGTGCGGGTCGTAGCGCCGCTTGACCTCGCGCAGGCGCTCGATGTTGCGGCCGTGGCCGGCCTGGGCCAGTGCGTCGGCATCTTCAACGAGGCCAGCGAAGTTGAGGTAGACGCCACCGTTCGCGTGCGGGCGCAGGTCGTCCCACGCCTGACGTACCCAGGCGATGTTCCTGGCGCTGTCGGCTGGGTCGGCCCAGATGGCATCCAGGCTGAGGTTGTATTGGGCGTTGCGGTTCGCGTAGGCAGTCGCGTCCTCCGGTTTGCGGCTGATCGCGCCGCCCATGTGGCGCAGGGCGAAGACGCTGAGTGGCGATGGGGTGGAGGCATGCGCCGCGCAGATGGCGTCGACGGCGTCATCGCTGAGCGAATCGAGGAAGTGCGACTTCCAGTAGTAGTTGCCGCCGCTCGGAAAGTGCGCATCGAATGCCGATTGGGCTTCCACGTAGGTCGACACGCCGCTGATGTCGGCCAGCGGTTCGCCGAGTGCGCTCAGCGGCGCAAACGCGGCGGGGCCGTCCTCAGCCGGCCCGGCATAGAGCCCGGCGATGATGACGCAGGGGGCGTGGTGGAGCTCTTCCGGGAAGTCGGGTATAGCAGGGATGCTCCAGAGCAAGGCCTGGCTGGTGATCTCGTCCGGGGCGGTTGCGGTGAAGGTGCGCCACCCTCGCAGGAGCGACGGAGCGTTGTCGGCGAGATAGATCGCCCCGGCTGAGTAGACCTG
>QEUZ01000011.1 GCA_003577355.1 Chloroflexota bacterium
TCCGGGGAAATCGCCAACTCATAGTTCAGCACGAGATCACGACCGATCCCACCGCTGGGGAGGTCAGCAGCTGGTAGCCTTCCAAAGTCGCCCGTTTCGGGTTCACTACTCGGGTCATCTGCACCGGAATCCGGTGCATCGGGTTCTTCGGTCGGCGACGCCTCGTCTACTCCAGGCAGCGTTGGTTCTGCACTGGGATTGTCCGTATCTTCTGCCCCGTCGTCGGGTTCCGCAGTGGGTTCGGCTTCGGATGTCGCGGTGGCGGGATTCGCGGGTGTCGTTGCTTGGGAAGGGGAAGCGGTGGTTGCTTGCGCTGCATTGGTTGCAGAGCCAGGCGGTTGTGTTATGGAACCGATTGTTGTTGCGGTGGCGAACCCGGGAGTGCGAGTAGCAGTTGCCTGATTGAGTAGCGCGACATCATCGGCTGGTTCATCATTGCCGCCAAGCACCAGTACCGACGCAACAATAGCGATCGCCGCCGCAAAGACCCCGATACCGATGAGTAACGCTCGCGAGCCGTCCCGATCGCGGCGGCTGCGCGCGGAGCGCCTGCGGTTTTCGTAAGAGCGGTAGTCTCGCAAAATGGCCTTGCCTTCTCGGATCCCATTTCAAGAATGTACGCACCGTGTACGTACTGGTACGAGGTTACACTACTTCCTGCACTCTGCGCAGGTGCACGATCTGATCACGCAAGAGCGCGGCTTTCTCAAACTCCAGCATCTTGGCGGCGTCCTTCATCTGGCGTTCGAGGTCGCGTATCAACCTGGCGAGCTCGTCCGGTGGAATCTCGGCAATAGCCGCCTGCGGGGTATCGACGGAATAGGTCGCGCTATCTTCAGCGGCGACGCGCACCCGGTCGGTGAGGTCTTTGATTTCCTTCACGATGGTGCGTGGCGTGATCGAGTGCCGCTCGTTGTACTCTAGCTGTATGGCGCGGCGCCGGTAGGTTTCGTCGATGGCAGTCTTCATCGAGGCTGTCATCGTGTCCGCGTACATGATGACCGTGCCGTCTACGTGGCGGGCGGCGCGGCCAATCGTCTGGATCAGCGATCCAGCCGAACGGAGGTAGCCTTCCTTATCAGCGTCAAGGATGGCAACGAGCGATACCTCTGGCAAGTCCAGCCCTTCACGCAATAGGTTAATCCCGACGACAACATCGTAGATTCCCAAGCGCAGGTCGCGCAGGATCTCGATGCGCTCCAACGTTTCAATCTCGGAGTGCAGGTAATGGGTACGCACGCCAACTTCCTTGAGGAAATCGGTGAGGTCTTCCGCCATCTTCTTGGTGAGAGTCGTTACGAGCGTCCGCTCGCCGCGCTTCACACGCTCGTTGATCTCATGTACAAGATCATCGATCTGCCCGCGTGTTGGTCGTACTGAGATTGCCGGGTCGACTAAGCCGGTAGGTCGAATGATCTGTTCAACGACCTGCTCTGAGTGCTCACGCTCGAATGGACCGGGGGTAGCCGTCACATAGATGACTTTGTTGATGTGCTGGAAGAACTCCTCGAAGGTCAATGGCCGGTTATCACGCGCCGACGGCAAGCGAAAGCCATGTTCGATCAGGACATCTTTGCGCGCCTTGTCCCCGGAATACATGCCACGTACCTGCGGCAGCGAAATGTGTGATTCGTCGACGAACAGCAGGAAGTCCGACGGGAAGTAGTCGAGGAGTGTCCACGGCTGCTCGCCTGGCGAGCGACGCGAGAGGTGCAGCGAGTAGTTTTCGACGCCTGAGCAGTAACCCGCTTCCTGAAGCATCTCGATGTCGTAGCGGGTGCGTTGGGCGAGGCGAGCCGCTTCGAGGACCTTACCCTGCGCGTTGAGTTCGTTCAGGCGGTCTTCAAGCTCAGCCTGTATATCTTGTATCGCAACCTTGAGCTTCTCCTGAGTCGTCACGAAGTGTTTGGCGGGGTAAACGTCTACGGTTGTCCGATCGGCGAGAATTTCGCCGGTCAAAGGGTCGAGCTCGGTGATGCGCTCGACTTCATCACCGAAGAACTCGACGCGCACCGCGATCTCCTCGTACACCGGATAGATCTCGAGCGTGTCTCCTCGGACGCGAAACGTACCTCGCATGAGCGTCAGGTCGTTACGGTCGTACTGGATGTCAATGAGGTGGCGGATAACCCGGTCGCGGCGGATCGCCTGACCGCGCTTCAGACTGATGATCTGATCCTCATAATCAGTCGGGGAACCGAGACCATAGATACACGGAACCGAGACCATAGATACACGACACTGAAGCAACAATGATGACGTCGCGCCGGCTGCGTAGCGAACGCGTCGCGGCATGGCGCAGCTTGTCAATCTCATCGTTGATCTGCGCATCTTTTTCGATGTAGGTATCCGTGCGAGGTATGTAGGCCTCTGGCTGGTAGTAGTCATAATACGAGACAAAATACTCCACTGCGTTATCGGGGAAGAACTCCTTGAACTCGGAGTAGAGCTGGGCGGCGAGCGTCTTGTTATGCGCGAGGACGAGGGTTGGCTTCTGGAGACGCTCGATCACGTTTGCCATCGTAAAGGTCTTGCCGGACCCGGTCACTCCCAAGAGTGTTTGCTGGCGCGCTCCAGCCTCTATGCCGGCGACGAGTGCATCAATTGCGTTCGGCTGGTCCCCGGTAGGTCGCAGATCGGAGACGATACGAAACTCTGGCATTGCTGAACGTCTCCACTTCCTGGCGCTACGTGTGCGACGAACCGCGAAGTATACCGAACGTGTGTTCGGAAATCACCGCATCAGGCGATCCGGTAGAGTTCCGCTTCATCCCCACCCAGGGCGATGACATCGTAAATGTGACGAACTGCCCAGCGCTGTGATGTCCATGGGAGCCGAGCTGTCGTCTCTTCGAGGTCGCACCAGGCGTGGTCGACGAACGCGGGGGATAGGACTGGCGTCAGCTGCGGTGACACCTCCAGGGCGAACGCAGGCGAAAGCACCAGTGCATCTGTGCTGTGGTCATAGATTTGGCTTACGAAGTCGGCTGAATAGACTGCCAGCGGGGTCAGCCCCGTGCAGTCTTGAACCTCGCGCAATACCGCCTGGACCGCCGTCTCGTCAGGGTCGATTTGAGCGTGGATAGCTTGCCAGGCGCCTCCCATCGGACCGGAGTGCCGGCGCAATAGGAGCAGGAACTGTGGTCTGGCATGGATCTTGCGGAACACGAAGGCGTCGGCAATGTCGCTGACGATTCGTGGCATCGTTCTCTTCGTCAGCCCTTCACTACCGCAGTTCGCGCTGGGACGACGGGGGCAGGTGCAGCAGTATCAGTCGTCGCGTCGTCGGTTCCGACGCTGGTTATCCAACCAAATGCGCGCGCGTTCAGCCAGAGAAGTGCGGAGCGGAGGGTCGAACGAGATATCTCTCCCACGCCACTGTTTCGTCCCGAAATGTTGCGGCACGCCGCCTGGGGATACGGTCTGGCGGCGCAGCACGATGGGCGCAAAGAACGCGATGATACTCAGGCTCGCCAACGCTGTCGCGAGTAGATGCGATGTGTCGCGTGCGAGCAGCGCCGCAAACGCAAATGCCGCGGTGAGCGCCAAGCTCGTCCACGGGGCGTGTAGGAACGAGCGCATGCGGTGCGACCGAGGCTTCCGCCGAGGTGGACTTGGAACGGCCCGCAAGGGCGAGCGAGCCGGACGTTCATCAACGACTTCCATCTTGTCAAGGATCTGGAGGATTTCTTCTTCTACCTTGGTGTAACGCTTTTCCGGCATCTTGCGGACCCTCCACGCGATCGCCGAGGCCCGTAGGATCGCAACACGGCTGGTGGTCGCGGCGCTGGGGTTGGCGGCCTGATCTAGCAAACATTCTGAAACGTCGGCGGCGACCGTGTGAGTGTCGTCGCGCGTTAGTGTACGACATCTCCGACTCTGCTGGGCCCGCGTGTTACAGTTCTCGGCCGCATGCTCAGGTTCAAGGACGGATCGGTGGAATCAGCGCATGTCGGTACAGTCATCTCGTTCACGTGACCACGGTATTCGTTTCACCGTTGCGGATGCATCGGGCTCGATCAGCTTCGTTGGTCCGTGCCATGCGATCAAGATGCTTGTCGCCGGGTGCGCTCGTGGAGCATCGACTCATGGGGCACTGCTGCGTGCGCTGCGCGATTACGACGAGCTACTTGCCGACCAGGTGCTGAGCGGATTGCGCGTGTTTGACGAACACAACCTGCCCGGAGACACAACTGCGATCGAGCATATGCTTGAGACTCTCCCGCCGCTCGACTGGCCTCCCTTCCGCGTGTTGAACCACATCACGCGTAACGCGAGCACGCAGCCGGCCGGAGCCGGATTGATCATTTTCAACCTGGAAGCCCGGCGCATTATCCAGGTGCAAAACAGTTACGCCGAGATTCAGCGCCGCGACCGTGGCCGATACCGTAAGGCCGGTAAGCCGATCCAGTCGCTCTACTATTACGAGCTCCCGCGGGACTGGGCGCTGGTGCCGTGACCCGGCCCCGCCTATTCTCGGTCGGGACGCGGCGGCCGGCGATTGCGGGCGTCTTTGGGGTCGCTGCCAACGCGAGGTTTACGCCGGAACATTGAGCCAAAGAACAACTGGTTCATTTGTTCACCCACGGAAGTCTTGATCAACTCACCTCCGGTGGCTTGTACCAGTTCGCCATCGCGGCGTTCGGTCGTGGCCCAATCCGCCCGCGCATCGCGGGCGCCGTTGAATATTGCGAGCAGCGTTTCGTCCGCTTCCGTGGTATTGGCGTTGACGAGTGAGCGAATGTGCTGGAGCTCGTCGATGCCCCGATCCAGCCAGCGGGTGATCGCTTCACGATTTGTCGAGCAGATGTCTCGATGCATATCCGGGCTGCCGCCGGCGAGGCGTGACATGTCGCGGAACCCGCTGGACGTCAGGAACTTCATATCTCGCCAGGCGGGGTCGCGGCTGACAGTGCGCATGAGCGCGATTGACATGAGGAATGGCAGGTGACTTACACCACCAACAAAACCGTCGTGCTCGTGTGCATCGATGAACATTGGTTCGGCGCCGAGTGCACTGACCATGCCAAGCACAGTCTGAACGGCTCCCTCATCGGCGTTGACTGCCGGGATGACGCACCACGTCGCGGCCTTGAACAGGTCGGCCTCGGCTGCTTCGATGCTTTGTGACTTGCCGGCCATCGGGTGCCCGCCGACGAAATGCACCGACTTCGGCAAGAGCTCGTCCGCCCAGCGCATAACATCGACTTTCGTCGATGTCACATCGGTGACGATTGCGCCCTCCTTCAGGTTCGGCGCGATCGCTTCAAAGACCTCACGCACTGCGAGCGGTGGGACGGCAACCACCACCAGGTCGGCCCCACGCACAGCCTTGGCAAGGTCCCATTCGGTGTCGTCAACAGCTTTGAGCTTCTTGGCGTAGTTCTGCTGGTCCAGGTTCGCGTCAAAACCGGTGACTTCCAGTACCGCGGCACGCTTGCCGTCGTTTGTGGCCCAGCGGCGCAGGCCAAGTCCAATTGAACCGCCGATCAGCCCAAGACCGACAATCGTGACACGCTGCATGTGTGGTACTGGGTCCCTTCTACGTGTGCTGAGGAGCATCCCGGTGCGGGAAATTATGGTGAGCGACAGTATAGCAAACGCATGCGAAGCTCATTTGGTTCTCTCTGCTGTTCCCTGATGGCGTACCGTCGGGGGTCGGGCTTGGAGGAACGGGCGCGGGGCTCGGTGTGGCGGGATCGGTAACTGGTGTCGCACCGTCGGAAACGAAGTCGCTTAAGTACGGATCGAGCTGGACGAACGCGTAAACAAACACTCCCAAGCAAACCAGTATGACAATCGCAATGGAAGCACCAGTGAACCAGTTTGACCCACGAGAGCGTTGTTGCAGAGACTGGTTCGTTTGGCCATCGTGCATGGTGGAGGCGTTTCCCCTGTACGCTGAGCGCCGAGTATAGCAGTGATAAGGCAGATGCCGGCTGTTTGCTACACTCGCCCGCGACAGCGTGAGCGCACTCATCAGGAGGTTGAGCAATGGCACAGTTCAAGAACTACATCGGCGGCAAGTGGCAGGATGCACGGAGTGGCCAGGAGTTCGACCGTCGGAACCCAGCGACTGGCGAAGTGATTGGGACGTATACGCGCAGTGACGCGCGTGACGTCGATGATGCCGTCGCCGCAGCCGCGAAGGCGTTTCAATCGTGGCGGCTCTACCCCGCGCCGAAGCGTGGCGAGATCCTCTATCGCGTCGGCCAACTGCTGATGGAACGCAAACAGCAGCTGGCGCGCGAGATGACCGAGGAGATGGGCAAGGTCCTGACGGAAGCCGGCGGCGACGTGCAGGAAGGTATCGATATGGCCTTCTACATGGCCGGCGAGGGGCGCCGGCAGTGGGGTCAGACGGTGCCAGCTGAATCCCCGAATAAGTGGGCAATGTCGGTGCGCAAGCCGCTTGGCGTCGTCGCGGCGATCACGCCCTGGAACTTCCCGATGGCTATCCCCACGTGGAAGATCATGCCCGCGCTGGTCACCGGCAACACGGTCGTTTTCAAGCCGGCGAGCTACACGTCGCGTATGGCGGTGCGGTTGGTCGAGGTCTTTGAAGAGGCCGGACTGCCAGCTGGTGTCCTGAACCTGGTCCTGGGGAGCGGGCAGGATGTCGGAGATGCAATCGTCAAGCACCCGGATGTTGCACTGATCTCATTCACCGGATCGACCGAGACTGGCACCGCGGTCAATGTTGAGGCGGCACGGCGGTTGAAGCGTGTGTCGTTGGAACTGGGTGGCAAGAACGCAATCATTGTGATGGAAGATGCAGATATCAACAACGCCGTCGACGGCATCCTTTGGAGCGCGTTCGGGACGTCAGGCCAACGCTGTACCGCTGCGAGTCGGGTGATTGCGCACCGGCAGATATCTGACGAGCTCACCAGCAGGCTCGCCGAGCGAGCTGGAGGCATGCGTTTGGGCTCCGGACTCGACGCAACGACCGATGTCGGCCCGGTGGTCAGCCAATCGCAATTGGAACGGGTGCACGCCTACATTGCAGTTGGCAAGAACGAAGGAGCCGAATTGGCTGTTGGCGGCGAAATCGCGACACAGGGAGAGTTGGCGCGGGGGCACTTTCACCAGCCGACGGTCTTCGGCAACGTCCGGGCGGACATGCGGATCGCCCAGGAAGAGATTTTCGGGCCGGTCACAGCTGTGATCCCGGTGAGCGACATGGACGAGGCCGTCGCTGTTGCGAACAATGTGCAGTACGGACTCTCAGCAGCCATCTACACACGTGACGTCAACCGGGCGTTCCGCGCCATGCAGGATATTTACACAGGCATCCTCTACGTCAACGCCGGGACGATTGGCGCCGAGATCCAGCTGCCGTTTGGCGGAACGAAGGCTACCGGCAACGGCCATCGTGAGGCAGGCCAGGCAGCGCTGGACGTTGTCACCGAATGGCAGTCGATCTACGTCGACTACAGCGGGCGGTTGCAACGGGCACAGATCGACTGATCTGCATCGCAAGTGGAACACGAACGCCGGGCCACAGGACCCGGCGTTCGTGTACTCAGCGGGAAGGCAGGGATTCGAACCCTGGGTAGAGGTTTAGGCCCCCACAACCGCTTAGCAGGCGGCCCCATTCGACCACTCTGGCACCTTCCCTCAGGAATCGACATACCGTCGGTTCGGCGGAGGGGGAGGGATTCGAACCCCCGGAGCTTGCGCTCAACTGTTTTCAAGACAGCCGCCTTAAGCCACTCGGCCACCCCTCCTTGGGTTCCGGGCAGCACCGTAGTATAGCAATTCCAGGCGCATGGGCTAGGCCCCCGTGATCCGGTCGATGCCACGCATATAGGGCCGCAGCACCGCTGGGATGTCGACTGACCCGTCCGCGCGCTGATAGTTCTCGAGGATCGCAATCATCGTGCGCGGCATCCCCAGCCCGGAACCATTCAACGTGTGGACAAAGCGCGGTCGCTCTCCCTCAGCGGGACGATAGCGGATGTTTGCGCGCCGTGCTTGGAAGTCGTGGAAGTTGGAGCATGACGATACTTCCAGCCACTCCCCGCATCCTGGCGCCCAGGCTTCCAGATCGACTTTCTTCGCAGCTACGAAGGATAGGTCGCCAGTGCACATCGTGACCTTGCGGTACGGGATCTCGAGCAGCTCAAGCGCCTCTGCCGCGTCGGCGATCAGGCGTTCGTGCTCGGCTGCCGACGTTTCAGGGGTCACGAACTTGACCATTTCGACCTTATCGAACTGGAAACCGCGTTTGATCCCACGAACGTCGCGACCGGCGCTTGCCGACTCGTTGCGGAAGCAGGCCGAATAGGCAGCGTGGTTGATCGGCAGTTGTGCGGCATCGAGGATCTCGTCGCGATACATGTTGGTGACCGGTACCTCAGCCGTCGGGATCAGCCACATGCCCGCATCCGCATCTCGAAAGAGGGCATCGCCAAACTTCGGCAGGTTCCCTGTTCCAACCAGGGCCTCGGAACGCACCAAAACCGGCGGATAGACTTCGGAATAGCCTTGCTTTTCAACATGGAGATCGAGCAGCCAGGTGATGACTGCGCGCTGCAGCCGGGCGCCATGCCCCTTGAGGAAGTAGAACCGCGATCCTGAGACCTTCACCCCTCGGTCGAAGTCGATGATCCCTAGTTCAGGTCCGAACTCCCAATGTGGCCGTGGTGCGAAGTCGAAGACGCGCAGCGATCCGAACGTCTCCGAAATAACGTTCTCCGACTCGTCCTTGCCGACGGGAACGTCCGGGGCAGGCAGGTTAGGGACAAGCAACATCTGCTCGTACAGGTTGCTCTCAACCTGAGTGAGTTCCGCGTCGAGCGCGGCGATCCGTTCCCCCAGGGCGCGCATTTCCGCGATGTGTGCATCACGTTCGGCTCCCGGCGCCTTCTTGCCGGTCTCCCTCGATCCGGCATTCAGCAGCGCGCGCAGACCCTCTACCTCAGTTGTGATCGCTCGACGACGCTCATCGAGTCGGAGGATCTCATCAATCGGAGCTTCCGTATGCAGTTTCGCGATTTCGGCTTTCACGAAATCCGGCTGTTCTCGAATGATCCTGATATCAAGCATCTTGTACCTCCTCGGATGCGTGCATTAGCTGTCACAAGCACGAAAACGCCCTAACGCGTAGGGCGTCGCGACCGGTCGGACCTGCGTTGGCAGTACCGTCCGGCCGCTAATCGCTGGAACTACTGACGCCGAATGTCTCTGGGATGGCTTCGTATCCGGGGATGAAGCGGCGCCAGTCATCGCTGATTGATGCGTTCAGGCGGCGCTGGATGGTGTAGTACGCGCCAGCGCGAGGTTCGAACGGTTCACGCCGCAGGCGCATGCGCGTTTCTGGCAGTGACTTTCCACCTTTACGGTGGTTGCACGCTCGACAGGCCGACACGAGGTTCTCCCACGTGTGCTGACCACCGCGCGAACGAGGGATAATGTGGTCGATTGTCAAGTCGTTGGTGCGTACACCGCAATACTGGCACGTGTGTTCATCGCGAATGAACACTTCGCGCCGGGTGAGCTTGACGCGTGGCCGTGGTCGGCGGATGAGATAGATCAGGCGAATGACTGATGGCGCGGTGAATGATCTCGTCGCCGAGGTGACGGGTGCGTCGTAGACCTCAAGGACTTCTGCCTTCTCCCCAAAGACGAGGGTGAGCGCTCGGCGAACGTTACAAACGTTCAACGGCTCATAGTTCTGGTTGAGAACCAGAACTGGTCTGTGGACGTTACGTTGGTGAGGCTCCAGCGGATCCTGCATTGGCATCGCCGGCTGTTCCAGGAGAACCCCAGCAGGGTGTTCTCATCGATCGCGTTCCGCCGCAGCAGAATCATAGCAGTGGGCTCAACACTGGGCAATAGGCATGCCAGTATCAGAAGTCCTAGTACGTACGCTATCAGTCAGCGGCGATTGCAAAGGAGCGCTGAAGTGAACGTAACGCGGCTCCGGTATACGAGGACTCACACTCAGCAACTTCCTCTGGGGTGCCAGTCATTACAACCCAACCGCCACGTTCACCGCCCTCGGGGCCGAGGTCGATGATCCAATCGGCTGAACGGATCACGTCGAGATTGTGCTCGATGACCAGGACAGTGTTGCCGGCGTCTGTCAGCCGCTGCAACACGCCGAGAAGTCGCTCGATATCGGCGAAGTGCAGCCCGGTCGTCGGCTCATCGAGGATGTAGAGGGTCTTGCCAGTCGCGCGGCGACTCAATTCGGTTGCGAGCTTGACACGCTGTGCTTCACCACCGGACAGCTGAGTTGCTGGCTGACCGAGATGTATGTACCCAAGGCCAACGTCGTTGAGGGTTTGCAGCTTGTTCTGGATGCGCGGGATATTCTGGAAGAAGTCGAGGGCCTCCTCGACCGTCATGTCCAGCACATCAGAGATGCTCTGCCCCTTGTAGAGGATCTCAAGCGCTTCACGGTTGTAGCGTTTGCCCAGGCACACGTCGCACGGCACGTAGACATCCGGTAAGAACTGCATCTCGATCTTGACGATACCTTCACCAGTGCAGGCTTCACAGCGCCCACCCTTGACGTTGAACGAGAAGCGGCCTGGC
Source organism: Chloroflexota bacterium (assembly GCA_003577355.1). GTDB lineage: Bacteria > Chloroflexota > Chloroflexia > Thermomicrobiales > CFX8 > CFX8. Next base: position 10,546 of record QEUZ01000011.1, read on the forward strand.
TTGTACCCGCGCGCCTTCGCCTCTGGCATCGAGGCGTACAGTTCGCGGATGTAGGTGAACATTCCGGTGTATGTGGCTGGGTTGGAGCGTGGAGTGCGGCCAATCGGGCTTTGATCGATGTCGATGACCTTGTCGATGTGTTCAACACCGCTAATGCCATCGTTCAGCTCGGGCCTCTCGTGGGCGCGATAGAGGATCTGCGCCAGCCGGCGGTACAGAGTGTCGGTGATGAGTGTGCTCTTGCCGGAGCCAGAGACGCCGGTAACGCAAATGAATGTTCCAAGCGGAAACTCGACAGTGACGTTCTTCAGGTTATTGCCACGCGCGTTCTTTAGCACCAGCATATGCCCGTTGCCTGCGCGGCGGCTTGTCGGGACAGGGATGGCGCGACGTCCGCTGAGATATTGTCCGGTGAGAGAATCGTGGCTGGCGACGATATCGTCGAAGGTTCCTTGAGCGACGATGTGCCCGCCGTGTTCACCCGCACCAGGCCCGATATCGACGATCCAGTCCGCGGCGCGCATCGTTTCCTCGTCATGCTCAACGACGATCAATGTGTTTCCAATGTCGCGCAGGCGGGTCAATGTGTGGATCAAGCGAGCATTGTCGCGATGGTGCAACCCGATGGAAGGCTCGTCGAGAACGTACATGACGCCCATCAACCGTGACCCGATCTGGGTCGCCAGGCGGATGCGTTGTGCCTCGCCGCCGGAAAGGCTGGCCGCTGCTCGATCCAGGGTCAAGTAGTCGAGCCCCACATCCACGAGGAAGCCGAGTCGTTCGCGAATCTCCTTCAACACTTGCCGGGCGATGAGACGCTCACGGTCGCTCAGGACGTGCGCATCGATATCGAACGACCAACGAAACGCACTGGAAACAGCCATGCGTGTCACATCGACGATGGAGTGTTCGCCAATGCGCACCGCCAGGATCTCGGGGCGCAAACGGGCCCCATTGCAGGTTGGGCAGGGCCGCGACGCCATGAACTGTTCGATTTCGCCGCGGACGTAGTCAGATGTCGTCTGCCCAAGCCGTCGCTGCAGGTGGGGAATGACCCCTTCGTATTTCACCGTGTAACTGCGCGAACGGCCCTGCCTGGAGGTGTACTTAATCGTTACAGTCGTGTTCGGTGCGCCATGCAGAATGACGTTGCGATGCTCTGGCGCCAGTTCTTTCCACGGTATGTCGCGGTCGAAGCCGAACTTTTCGGAAAGCGCTACGAGGATTGCGTCGTACCAGGCGCTCGTATCACGCCCCGCGTTCGACCACGGGGCGATCGCTCCCTGGGCTATAGAGAGGTCTGGGTCAGGGACCAAGAGGTCAGGATCGAACTCCATCGCGATCCCCAACCCGGAACAGGCTGGGCAGGCCCCGTGTGGGCTGTTGAAGGAGAATGACCGTGGTTCGACTTCGCCGATCGAAATATTGCAGACCGGGCACGCGAAATGCTCAGAGAAGGTGATTTCCTCGCCATCGACGATCGAGACGTTCGCGTAGCCACCCCCAAGCTTGAGCGCCGTCTCCATTGAGTCCTTAAGGCGGTTACGCAGCGCATGCTCGTCTTCTTCGGATTCCCAGCGCACGATCAGGCGATCGACGACGACCTCGATCGTGTGTTTCTTGTACTTCGCCAGCTTCGGGGCTTCGTCAAGGTCGTAGATCGTCCCATTTACCCGCACGCGCACGAAGCCCGACTTGCGCAATTGGTCAAAGATCCCTTGGTGCTCGCCCTTGCGGTCTCGAACGACTGGTCCAAGCACGAGGATTCGGCTGCCCTGCTCGAGCAGCATAACCTGGTCTGCCATTTGTTGGACCGATTGCTGCTGGATCTCGCGCCCGCAGTTTGGGCAATGCGGGTGACCGATGCGGGCGTAGAGTAAGCGCAGATGGTCGTAAATCTCGGTAACGGTGCCGACCGTCGATCGCGGGTTGCGGCTTGCGCCTTTCTGGTCGATTGAAATAGCGGGCGAAAGCCCATCGATCTGGTCGACATCGGGCTTTTCCATCTGCCCCAGAAACTGGCGGGCATAGGCGGATAGGGATTCGACGTAGCGGCGCTGGCCTTCCGCGTAGATTGTGTCGAAGGCGAGTGACGACTTCCCTGAGCCAGATAGACCAGTGAAGACGACGAGCTTGTCACGCGGGATCTCAAGGTCGATATTCTTGAGGTTATGCTCCCGCGCCCCGCGTATAACGATCTTGTCTGTGGGCATCGTGTCTCCGGCTGTCGCTGAACTGCACTACGTCTTCCCGTCGCGGCGGCCAGTGTCCGGACATAGAACATCTATTCGCCTGGGCGATTGTAACAGTCTTCTGGCGTTGGCGATAGTACCTGTGACGGCCAGGCATCGAATGTGTACGTTCGGAGTAGGAGGTTCGAGCGCGTTGACGAGATGGGCGGCCGGTGCTAGCCTTGAGGGCAACATAATGAAGCAAGCCAGTGCTTGTGAGGAGTAGTCCGCGCGAGGCGTCCAGGGAGGCCGAGCCTAAGGCTGTGAGCTTGGCCCGTCGACTGTGGATGAAGGTCGCACGAGCGGTTTCTGGTCGAGTTAGCGATAACCAGGCCGGAACGGGAGCGCCCGTTACAGCGAACGAGTGCGGCGACGATCGTTGCCGAAGTAAGGTGGTACCGCGGGAACGCCCGTCCTTCGTTGGACGGGTGTTTGTGTTTTTAGTGCGTAGATAGCGGCACGAGTGCGAGCAGAAGGCGAGTTGCGATGATGACGAGTGGCGCATCGACCGGGCGAACGCTGGGCAAGGCGTATGAACCTCAGACCTCGGAAGCGCATTGGTATGCATTCTGGAACTCACGCGGGTACTTTAAGCCAGTCGACCGCGGCAAGGGACCGTACGTCGTCATCATGCCTCCGCCGAATGTGACCGGAGAGCTGCACATGGGCCACGCCTTGTTCAGCACCGTTGAGGATATTTTGATCCGGTTCCATCGCATGCAAGGCTACGCAGCGTTGTGGCTGCCTGGTGCGGACCACGCCGGTATTGCCGGGCAGTGGGTTGTCGAGAAGGAACTCGCCAAGCGCTCGTTGACACGGCACGACCTGGGCCGCGACGCGTTCGTCGCCGAAATCTGGGACTGGATGGAAACGTACCAGGAGCGGATCAAGGCGCAGCTGCGATCACTCGGGGCATCGTGCGACTGGTCCCGCTACGTCTTTACGATGGACCCAGGGCCGGCGCGTGCTGTGCGTGTGGCCTTCAAATGGCTGTACGACCGTGGGCTTATTTACCGGGGCGAGCGGCTGATCTCGTGGTGTCCCCGTTGCATGACTGCACTTTCCGATCTTGAAGTTGACCACGTCGATGTTCAGGGTTCGCTCTGGCATATCCGCTATCCACTTGCGGACGGAAGTGGGGACATTGAAGTCGCGACCACCCGGCCCGAAACGATGCTCGGCGATACGGCTATCGCGGTTCATCCCGACGATGAGCGTTACCGGTCTGTCGTCGGCAAGGATGTAATATTGCCGATCCTGCACCGTCAGATCCCGATCGTTGCCGACGAAGCGGTGGACCCTGCCTTTGGTAGCGGCGCTGTGAAAGTGACGCCAGCCCACGACCCGAACGATTTTGAGATCGGACGGCGCCATAACCTGCCCTTCGTCACGGTCATGAACTTTGACGGAACGATGAATGATGTCGCCGGCCCGTTCGCTGGCCAGACAATCGAAGCCGCAAGAGCCGGAGTGGTCGCGCAGCTAGACGCTGAGGGGTTGCTGGTTCGCGCCGAGCCACACCTGCACGCAGTGGGAGTGTGTGACCGCTGCGGCACCGTCGTCGAGCCAATGATCTCCAAGCAGTGGTTTGTCAGGATGAAGGAACTGGCAGAACCGGCGATTGAAGTTGCACGCAACGGGACGGTGAAGTTCGTCCCTGAGCGCTTCACATCGGTGTACTTGAACTGGATGGAGAATGTCCACGATTGGTGCATATCACGCCAGTTGTGGTGGGGGCATCGCATACCAATTTGGTATTGCCAGGCATGTGGCGCAGTCAGCGCAACAGACGAAGAAGTACTGCACGCCTGCCCTGTGTGTGGGTCACGACAGGTCGAGCAAGACCCGGACGTGCTGGACACCTGGTTTTCGTCCGGATTGTGGCCGTTCTCAACCCTCGGCTGGCCGGAGAGAACTGAGGACCTGGCAACCTATTATCCCGGACACCTGATGGAGACAGGGTACGACATCATTTTCCTTTGGGTGGCCCGCATGATCTTCTTTGGTCTTGAGTTCATGGGCGAGGCGCCGTTTCACACCGTCTACTTGCATGGCACCGTGCGAGATGCACACGGTCAACGCATGAGTAAGACGAAGGGTAACGTGCTCGACCCAACGTTGATCAGCGCCGAGTATGGCACCGATGCATTGCGGTTTGCACTCATCACCGCCTCTGGGCCTGGGAACGACCTCAAGATGTCGACTGAGAGAGTTGAGGCGAGCCGCAACTTTGCGAACAAGCTGTACAACGCGACCCGTTTTGCTTTGGGGGCGATTGAGAAGGTTGAGATCGCACGCGATGCAGACGGTGCGCCGCTGCTGCCGGAGGCATCCGCGCTCGCGCCGGTGGACCGCTGGATTATCGACCTGCTGGCGCGCACGATCGAGTCGGTGACGCGCCTGACTGAAGAGTATCAGCTTCACGAGGCGGGCCGAACGCTCCACGAGTTCATCTGGTCGGAGTTCTGTGACTGGTACATCGAGGCCGCGAAAGTGCGGTTGCGGCCTGAGACGTTCGACCCGGTTGTGCCGCAGGTTCTAGCGTATGTGCTGGAGCGAGCGCTGCGCCTGCTGCATCCGTCGATGCCGTTTGTCACCGAAGAGCTGTGGCAGCACCTGCCACATGTTGGCGACGCGCTGATCGTCGCCCCCTGGCCGGAAGTGGAAGTGCGCTACGAATCGGATGCGGCAGCTTTCGAGTCGGTCAAGGATGTCGTGCGGCAGATCCGTAACGCGCGCAGCGAGCATGGAGTTGAGCCGGCCCGCCGAATTGGCGCCGAAATCTATGCTGGCGCCTTGAGTGAGACGTTTCTCTCGTCGCGTGCAGAACTGGAATTCCTGGCGCGACTCGACCCAACGGCCGTGTCGTTTCATAGCGGCGAACCGCAGGGCCGCGATAACTGCGCTGCGATTGTGACCGCTGATGTCACCGTGCTGTTGCCCCTCGCAGGGCTCATCGACGTCGATGCTGAACGCGCACGTATTACCGCAGAGATCGCTGCGGCTGATGCGGAAATCGAGCGCGCTCAGGCGATGCTATCAAACGAGCAGTTCATCCAGCGCGCTCCCGCACATGTGGTTGATGGTCACCGGCAGCGGCTTGCAGCAGCGACTGAACGAAGAGAGGCATTGGAGAAACGTCGAAGTGAGCTTCGATAGGAACGAGCCCTGGCTCGCACCGGAGCACTTCTGGAGGCCTGTCGCCGAGGCTGCACGCGACCTGATCGGGAGGACGTTACGCGTGCACAGCTCGCACGGGCCGCTGGACGCAATCATCGTCGAAACCGAGGCCTACGGTGGGCACGATGACCCTGCTTCGCACGCTGCCTTCCGCCCGGGAGGACGAGCAGCATTGATGGCTGCTGCTCCGGGCCACATTTACGTCTATGCCGCGTATGGGATGTACCCATGCCTCAACATCGTGGCTGAGCCGGAGGGACGTGCGGCGGCAGTTCTCATTCGCGGTATCTGGGTTGATGGTGACCGAAAGGTTACCCTTGGACCCGGGCGAACGACACGCCGTTTGGGTGTTGTGCTATCCGATCATGGACGCCGCATCGGCGACGGCCGGTTCGCGATCGGCGCTGAACGCCGAGAGCTACGACTTGCGTGCACACCGCGTATCGGCATAACTCGCGGGGTTGAGACCCCGTGGCGCTTCGTTGCAGATATGACACCAGAGTGGCAACGACCTTGACGATTCGCAAACTACCTCAAGACACCGTCGGGCGCATCGCCGCCGGAGAAGTGATTGAGCGCCCGGCGGCAGCAGTGAAAGAGCTTCTGGAGAACGCGATCGATGCAGGCGCCACCCGCATCGATATTGTGGTAACCGAAGGCGGGACTGTCGCTCTGGAAGTGCGCGATAACGGTGGCGGAATCGCTCTTGGGGACTTGCCACTCGCCGTTGAACGACACGCCACATCGAAGATCTCGTCACTCGCCGACCTCGACGCCTTGTCTACCCTCGGGTTTCGAGGCGAGGCGCTGGCATCGCTCGCTGCTGTCAGCGACCTGCGTCTGCGCTCCCGCTGGCGTGACGACGCTGTGGGCGGCGAGCTCGTCGTTCGGTTTGGCGCCGTCGGCCAGGTACGAGAGGTTGCCTGGAGCCAAGGGACATCCGTTCTTGCGAGGGACCTGTTTGCAAATTTACCTGCGCGCCGCAAGTTCCTGCGACAGCCCGCGACGGAATCCGGGTATATCAGCAGAGTCGTTGGGGCATACGCGCTCGCCTACCCAGGGATTGCCTTCAGCCTGGAGGTTGATGGGAAGCCAGTCTTGGCCACCGACGGCCGCGGGGACCCGATTGCCGCTGCGACGGGGGTGTGGGGGGTGGCTGTTGCCGAGCACATGGTAACGCTGGACTATGCCGAAGCCGAACACCCTGGCTATCGGGTCCACGGAATCATCTCGTTACCAACGCTCGATCGGGCAACACGGCAGCAACAGCACGTCTTCGCACAGGGACGGTTGGTTTCAAGCCGCCAAATCTCCACCGCGTTCGAGCAGTCCTACCACACGCTGACCATGGTTGGCCGCCATCCGTTAGGCTGTATCCAGATCGTTGTGCCACCCGATCGGATCGACGTGAACGTCCATCCAACGAAGACTGAGGTGCGCTTCGCAGATGAGCGCCTGGTTTTTGCGCTTGTCCAGCGCGCGGTGCGCACGGCGCTCGGAGCGCATACTCCCAGCCAGCCGATCCCGACCATCTTCTCGACTCCGCTCGGCGACCAGCAGGTGCAACGCAGGTTGTCGCTTTCACATCCCGAGGACTGGCCGGTACGTCCTCAACCAGCGGCGGTGGCTCCGACACAGGCGTCGCCAGATACGTTCGGCGTCGCAGGGGTCGCCACGGTCGGAGGGCGCATCTTACCGGCGTTACGTGTGTTGGGTCAGGTCGCTGGCTGCTTTATTGTCGCGGAGGGGCCTGATGGGATGTATCTGATCGACCAGCATGCGGCTCACGAACGGATCATGTTTGAGCGCATCTATTCCGCTCGTTCTGCCGATGCTGCCGAAACGCCGGCTCGGCAGGTTCTGCTTAGCCCAGTCACCGTAGAACTGCACCCGGCGGCTTGGGGGGTATTTCTCGATTGCAAGGATGAGCTGGCGAGCCTGGGGTTCGACGCCGAAGAGTTTGGCTCAGGGTCCGTAGTTATCCGCGCAGTTCCGGCTGACCTACGGGTTCGTGACCCAGCGAAGACGCTTCAAGTGATGCTCGACGAGATTCTGGCAGGTGGGCGAGGGGACTCTCGCGCCGAGTCGCTTGCGATTAGCGCCGCGTGCCACAGCTCGATTCGTGCTGGTCAGCTCCTCTCCCTCCTGGAGATGCGCGAGCTCGTTACCCAATTGGAACGATGTTCGTCTCCGCAAGCCTGCGGTCACGGGCGCCCCACAATGCTCCGCATGACCGTGGAGGATCTCGAGCGGCAGTTCTCGCGCCGGTAACCGCGAGCGCTACGTTCCCTCATCGCCTTCCAACTTGATCCAGCCATGCCGCAAGGCATAAATGACCGCTTGGGTGCGGTCGTTCACTTGGAGTTTGCGCAAAATGGACGTGATGTGGTTCTTCACAGTCTGGTCGCTAATACCGAGAATCGACGCAATCTCCTTGTTGCTGTTGCCGCGCGCGACGCAATCCAGGATTTCGACTTCCCGAGGAGTTAGTGGAGAGAAGACTGACTCCGATGCGTGGTCGATGCGGGCGAGCTCGCGGAACTGGTCGAGCACGCGCGAAGCAACGAACGGATGCGACAGCACGTTTTCGTTGATGAGATACTCTCCGCGCGCCACCCGGCGGATGATGCTGACAATATGCGCAGGGTCGACATCCTTGGTGCAGTAGGCTGCTGCGCCAACCCTGATTGCGTTGAACAGTTGTTCGTCATCTTCATGCATGGTGATGATGACGATTCCGAGACGGGGATGGTGACGTTTCAGTACGCGCGCTATCTCGATCCCGCTCATCCCAGGCATGTTGATGTCGAGCAGGACGACATCAGGCGTATTCTTCTCCGCCAAGGCCAGCGCGGTGTGTCCATCAGGCGCTTCGCCGGAAACGGCAATATCGGATTCCGCCTCGAGACTCCAGCGGATCCCGCGACGAAAGAGCGGGTGATCATCAACGATCAGGACCTGGATGCGCTGCATTGGATGCACAACACTTCTCCCCAAACGTTATGAGCGAGCGGCTCAGTCATCGGCCGTATTGTCGCAACACATTCACGACGTGGTCGCGCTCACGCGGGGCAATTGCTTCGCGCAGCGCTGGCGGTTGTTCCTCCATTGCGTCCGACGCTGTTGCAGATTCGAGCGACAGCGGAACTCGCAGTTCGATTGTGGTGCCTTCTCCAAGCACGGTGTCAATCTGCAACGTGCCTCCAATCAGGGCCGCACGTTCACGCATCCCTCGCAGGCCAGCTCCACTCATCATGTGCGTCGTAACGCGCTCGGGAGAGAAGCCTCGACCGTTATCCGACACGACAATGTCGAGTAATTGGTCGACACACCTGATCGTGACAACCACGCGGGTTGCACGCGCATGCTTGCGCGCGTTCTGAATTGCTTCCTGAATGATCCGGAACGCGGTCAATTCCTGTTCTGGTGTCAGCCGAGGCAGCCGACCAACCGGACGAAACTCGATCGTCATTGGAAAAACCGACTGGTAGGTTGCGATGTAATGTTCGACCGTCTGCGGAAGTCCTCGATCCTGCAACATTGTCGGGCGCAGATCGAAGATGAAGCGCCGAATCTCGGTCAGCCCATCTCGTAACGAGCTCTTGATTCGCTCGACCTCATCAAGTGCGCGCGCCGCACCGTCGGGATCCGGCGCGCGGATAGCGCGCTCGACAAACTCCAGAGCAACGATGGCATTGGCGAGCGCCTGGGCTGGTCCATCGTGGATTTCCCGGGCGAGGCGCTGGCGCTCTTGTTCCTGGGCGGCGAACGCCGCAGACCGTATTGCTGCTTGCGTCGCGGCATCTGCATCGAGCAGCTCGCCCTGTTCCACAAACTGCCTGGCCGAATTGCCCACGAACGTTGCAAAGTCGGCTAACTGGCGCTGCAAGGCGACGGCGCGGAGCGCCTCCTCGGTGAGGACTAGCTCGCGCTGGCGCAGGTCGGCGGAGTCCGGCGCTTCAACAACGTGAGACGATCCGACAGTGAGGGAGTACTCGATATCGAGCTCTTCGCGTTCGCGTTGCACGGAAGAGCGTTCAGCATCAACTTGGCTCTGATAGCGACCAGTCTCACTGGCCAACCGAGCGAGCCGGGACTGCAGGGTATGCATTGCCTTGGCCGCCGCGCGCGCAATCTCATCGAGGCTTTGGCCGAAGACCGAGGACACGTGATACTCCTCGCGGTGGACGTTGCCGCGTGCGGCACGTTCGAGATTGCCGGGCGATGCGATGTCCGGTTGGGGAACCATTCCCAAGTACGGACGTCGACTAGTCCACACGTGGAGGCGAGTATAGCAAAGCATCTCGCCGTACCCGCTACAGTTCAGTCCTATTTCTTTGCAGGGTGCGTGAGCATTGTCTACGGTGCACGCGCGACTAAGCCGTGCGCGTGGAGGTGCTTAATGGCAGTCGCCACCGATAGGTCTGGAAGGCCCACTCGCTGAGCGAGCGCCGATAATGTCGATGCTTCTCGAAGGCCGCACCACGTCAGCCACATCGCGCGGGTCAGTGGCGCCGGCTCAGAGATTGCCCGCTCAGAGGTCCGCTGCCATCTGCCGTCGAGGTGATAACCGCTCGAACGTAACGCTTCCGACTCCGCTTCCCAGCGTGTGTGGTCCAAAATGAGCTGCTGTACCGTGGCCGAAACCTGTAACACGGCCGGTGGGCAGCGTTCCACGGTCGCTTCAAATGCCCCTTCATCTGCATTCAACAATGGGTAGACATCCTGTTCGAAGCGCCTCGCGATGAAGTCGCTCCAACATGCGGGATCGACGATGTTGGCGAGAAGAAGCGATAGCCCCGGAGTATCTGGCCGGGGCGACAATGCCAGCAGTGCGTTGCGCGTAGCTTGCGGCAACAGCTCGAGCGACAAGATTTCTTCTCGCAAGTCGTCGCCCGTGGCTCCGATGCCGATGACGCGGTCGGATTCGATGAGCAGCCGCGTGTGCAGTGCACCGGAGTGGAGCGTGATCGTCCCGGATCGTTCGGCAAGCGCGAACAACTGGAGCAACTGCGCGAGGGTGAACTCGGATAGTGATCCAAGCATCGGCCAGGTACTCTACCAGTCTCTTAGTCGTACCTACCGGTGAGCGCCAGGTACCGTACACGGAGTACGTCGACAAACATGCGGACGGAATCACTCATGGGCCGAACCTTACTTCCGCTGACATGCTGCCAGTAGACCGGGATTTCCACGATGCGATACCCAGCACGACGGGCAAGAAAGAGAATTTCAACATCAAACCCGGTGACGCGGGGGCCGCGCACCGTTTCGTCTCCGCTGTACAGCCGCGCACGTCGAAATATATCGTGCGCTACATCACGTCGAAACGCCTTGAACCCGCATTGGGTGTCATTGATCCCGGGTACCGCAAGTGCACGCACGAGTGCGTTAAATACCCGGCCCATCACGTGCCGATGCCAAGGTTCGCCAACACGCTGCGCGCCGACGCCCTCGCGTGACCCTATTGCAATATCTGCACCTTGTTCGATACCTCTGATGAGGCTGTCGGCGTAGGTAATCGGAGTCGATAAGTCAGCGTCGGTGAACAGAATGATATCGCCACGCGCGGCAAGGATCCCGGTCCTGACCGCGGCGGCTTTCCCCCGATGTGGTGCATCGATGACGTGGTAACGGTCGCCAGTCTGCCGAAACCCACGCGCGATTGTCAGCGTATTGTCGCTACTGCCGTCATCCACGACGATCACTTCGATGCACAAGTCGACTGAATCTGCATACTCGCAGATGGCCTGGAGGGTCGCCGGCAGGCGCGCGGCCTCGTTGAACGCAGGGATGACAATCGATAGGTCGACATGTTTCACGCGTTCGCCACCGAGCTCGAGCTTCCATCGTCTACTCCAACCACCGGACGTAGGCCCGCCGCAGTGGCGCAATTCCCTAGTCTAGCAACCGGGATGCCACGAAATGGTTCCGATGACGGATGCGTTAGGAGTCCTCGGATTCGTTCGCATTGTTCACGTGGGCAGTGCGCCTGCTCCGTTGACGACAGCACGTGAACGATACCTGCAGCAGTACCAGATAGGGACGCGCGTGCTGCTGGTTCACGAACATGGGTCAGGGTGCGTAACACACGCCCGGCATGCGTCGCGGCGATGCGCAGGCGGTTGCCCCGGCGGATCGCAGCAGGCACGCGATCGTGGGCGACGCGCAGCGCGTTTCGGGCCACGTAATAGCTCGCCAGCTCCCCACCAGCTGTGGATGAGAGGCGGTGGTAGACGACTGCGCGCGGCGCGAAGTAACAAGTGAACCCTGCGCATTGCAGGCGCCACGCGAGGTCAACGTCTTCGTAGTACATGAACAAGCGTTCGTCAAAGACCGAGCCATCGGGGAACGCGACAGCGTTGAGCGCAGCGCGACGATAGAGGGCCGCCCCGCCACAGGCAGCGAACACCTGCGCTTCGCTGTCGAATTGTCCGGTATCCTCCATCCAGACTCCTCGATTCCCGGCAACCCCACGAAACGAGTACGTATCACCCGCCGAATGGATCTGCGATCGTCGATCCCAAAGAAGCAGCTTTGACGCAATGCTCCCTGCATCCTGGCGCCGGCGAGCACATGCGACGAGCTCGCAAAGCCACTCCGTCGTGACTTCAACATCGTTGTTGAGCAGAGCCACAAACTCCGATGAACCAGCACGTATAGCCCGGTTGCAGCCGTGTGCGAGGCCTCGATTCGATTCGGAGCGGAGCACGTGAGCCGTTGGGAACACCGCCCGCACGGCGGCAGCTACGTCTTCGGTGGACCCGTCGTCGTAGACAAACAGCGTGAAATCCTGGAACGATGAGCGCGCCAAGTGGATGAGACACTCGCGTAGCAGGTTCGACGCGTTCAAGGTAGGGACCACGACGTCGACGGTGGTCAACTGCGTAACGTCCGTACCAGAGCGTCTCGCCAGTCCGGTAGCTCAATGCCTGCGGTGGGGAGTGAAAGTGATGTGAGCACTCCATTTGCCGGTGGTCGGGCTGGTCGGCCCCACGCCGAAGCAGGGATCGGTTCGATGACTACTTGGCGTTCGAGCAGTTGCGCGATTGCTACTGCCCATTCATACCATGATGCGCTTCCAGCATTGACCGCATGGTGCACACCGTACGGCGCGTTCGTCACGATCTCGGCGATTGCGCCTGCCAAGTCGTCGGCAGACGTGGGGTTTCCGAACTGGTCAGCCACGACGGTGAGGCGATCGCGTTCGGTCATCAGCCGTGCCATCGTGAGGGCGAAGTTCCTCCCGGATGGCGCATACAGCCAGGCGGTGCGGACGATATGGCAGCGCGCTAGCGCTCCGCGCGCTTCTTGTTCTCCTGCGAGTTTGGAGGCGCCATAGACGCTGATTGGCCGAACGACGTCGAACTCGTGGTACGGGGCGGGCTTTTCCCCGTCGAACACGTAGTTGGTTGACACATAGACTAGCTCAGCGCCCACGGACGCTGCGGCGTGGGCGACGTTACGTGTTCCAAGTGCGTTGATCCGAAAGGCGGTGTCCGGCTGCGTCTCGCATAGATCGACATCTGTAGCCGCGGCCGCGTGTATCACGAGGTCGGGCAGGAAATGAGCGATACGCGTGCGGACAGCGGGCCAGTCGCAGATGTCGGTCTCCGGTCGTGCGATGCGATCGATGACCCAGTCAGCCCCAAAACGACGTTGGAGTGCCGACCCGAGTTGGCCGCCTGTGCCTGTGATTGTCACTCGCCGTTGTCGCACGCGAACCGCCCCCTCTGCCCTTGCTTACCGCTGGCTGCTGCGATGATACAATGGCCCAAGTGTACGTACGCTAGGTGCGGAGTGCGGGCGCAAATGGAGATCTACGTTCATCCAACGTGAACAAGCTGTCGCAAGGCAGTTGCCCTGCTCGATGAGCTACAGGCGCCATACGTTCGGCGCGACTACTTTCGGGAGCGGTTCACCAAAGAAGAGCTCACTGAGCTGATGCGACGCATCGGCGTTCGACCACGTGACGTTCTCTCTGTGCGTAGTAGTGCTTACAAGCGTCTTGGGTTGGCGGAGCGCGATATCTCCGATGACGAGCTCCTCGATCTCCTAGCGGCGGAACCCACCTTGTTGCGCAGACCGCTGGTTGTCGCTGGCGATCGTTTCGCACTGGGCTATGACGCTGCGAGAATTACTGCACTGGCAGGCGAAGACGCTTCACCGTAGGAGGGATGCGTGTTGCACCTTGGCGCACACATGTCGATCGCAGGTGGATTCGACAAGGCTGTTGAGCGAGCCATGGCGGTCGATTCCGATGCGCTGCAGATCTTCACCAAGAACCAGAACCAGTGGCGGGCGAAACCCATTGCTGAAGATGATGTTGTCCGGTTCCGCACGGCCCTGGCGTCATCCGGTATTCGACAGGTTGTTGCGCATGATTCATACCTCATCAATCTAGCAACCCCTAAGGATGACCTGTGGGAAAAGTCCATCGCTGCATTTCGTGAAGAGCTCGAGCGCTGCGAGCTACTCGGTATTCCGTTTCTGGTGACGCATCCTGGTGCGTTTACTGAGTCAAGCGCCCCCGAAGGGATGCGACGTGTGATTGCCGCATTGGACCGGGTGCACGCCGACCTGCCTGGTTATCAGGTGATGACGTTGTTGGAGACGACTGCGGGCCAGGGTACAACGCTTGGCGCGACCTTCGAGGAACTGGCGACAATGCGCACTGGGGTTGCGGCGCCGGAGCGTGTGGGGGTGTGTTTCGATACCTGTCATACATTTGTCGCAGGCTACGATTGCCGCTCCGCAGAAGCGTATCGGGAAACGATCGACGCCTTCGACCGCGTGCTCGGTCTCGACTCGTTGAAGGCGTTCCACTTCAACGATGCGATGCAGGGGTTGGGATCGAAACGGGACCGGCACGCGCGTATTGGTTACGGCCTTATCGGAGCGGAGGGGTTTTGGAACTTCATGAATGACCCAAGGCTCCAGGGTCGTGCTGCGTTGCTGGAGACGGAGAAAGGTGATGATCTCGCGGAGGACCGCGAAGCCATCACCTTGTTGCGCGCACTTGTGGGAATACCGCAGGAAGCTGCGGCCGGGCTGGTTACCCCAGCCGGTTGATGACCATGAGCCGGGTCTCTGTCATGTCCTCGATGGCATAGCGCAGGCCTTCCCGGCTAAGGCCGGAGTCTTTCACGCCTCCGTAGGGCATATGGTCGATCCGGTAGGTGGGGATGTCATTGATGATGACTCCGCCAACCTCCAGCTGGTCGAATGCTTTCAGCGCGTTCTCGAGGCTGGCGGTGAATACCCCGGCTTGGAGACCAAAAACCGAGTCGTTGACCTGCGCTAGCGCCGAGTCCCAATCGTCGAATGGGAAGACGTTCACGATGGGCGCGAAGGCTTCACGCGAGCACACGAAGGCCTCGCGTTTCGCGTCGACGATGACCGTCGGTTCAAAGAAGCGGCCGTCGGCCTTGCCGCCGGTCAGGACACGCGCGCCGTTCCGCACTGCGTCCTGCACCCAGGAGTCGATGCGTCCTGCGGCTTTGGCGTCGATCATCGGCCCGAGCTCCGTTGCAGGATCGCTGGGATCCCCAATAGCAATTGTCCTGACTGCCGCGACAAGCTTGTCGAGGAACTGATGGTAGACCTCCTTGTGAACATACACCCGCTGCACGGAAATGCAGACTTGGCCAGCGTATGCAAAGGCTCCGGTCCGCACGCGCGAAACGGCGAAGTCAAGGTCTGCATCTCGGTCGACGAGCACGCCGGCATTGCCACCCAGTTCGAGTACAACCTTCTTCTTCCCAGCCCGGCGCTTCATGTCCCAGCCGACATCAGGAGATCCGGTGAACGACAGCAACTTAAACCGGTCATCGGTGACTAGGCGGTCACCGACGCTGCGGTCCATCGGCATGATCGAGACCGCGCCCTTTGGCAAGCCCAGCTCGTCGATCATTTCCGCAACGGTCAGCATCGTTAGTGGATCGTGCGTCGGCGGTTTGAGAACGATCGTATTTCCCGACGCAATTGCTGGCGCGACTTTATGGAGCGCCAGGTTCAGCGGGAAGTTGAACGGCGAGATACCGGCGATCGGACCGATGGGCACCTTGCGGGTGATGCCAAAGCGCCCCTTTGATGACGGCAGCAGGTCCAGTGGGATCATTTCGCCGTCAATGCGTTTGGCTTCTTCGGCAGCGTTGAGGACGGTGAAGACGCCTCGATCCGCTTCGACGCGCGCATCGCGTAACGGTTTGCCCGCTTCACGGGCAATGAGCAGGGCGATCTCCTCTTTGCGGGATTCCATAAGGGACGCTAAGCGATGCAGCGCGTTCGCGCGTTCGTAGGTGGGCATGCGGCGCATGATCTCGAACGCATCTTCCGCTGCGTTCAGTGCGTCGTCCAAGTCGCGGTCGGTTGCGAACGACGTCACGCCGACGACCGAGTCGTCGTACGGGTTGACTACTTCCAGTGTGCCCGATGACGA
>QEUZ01000012.1 GCA_003577355.1 Chloroflexota bacterium
CCGGCAAGCCCGGGCGCAGCGACCGGCGTTGTCGCAACACCGACAGTCGCCGACCCGGACCCGACAGCCAGCGGCGCACCGACGGGCAACCCGTCAGACTCGACGACCGCGACGGCTACCGAGCAACCATCGCCAACGGACCCGGCAACCGAGACTCCGGATACGACTCCCACTGAGACGGCGAACCCCAGCCCGACCGCGTCGGTCGCGGCAACGCCAACGCAACGACAGGAGCCGGAGGGGAGTGTGCTCCCCGGGAGCCGGGTTGTGTCGTTTTACGGGCACCCGAACTCGGAGCACATGGGGATACTCGGAGAGTTCGACATTGATACTGTGGCAGGCTTATTGCGAGAACAGGCGGCGGCCTTCGCCGCAGCCGACCCGTCGCGGCCAGTCGTGCCAGCGTTGGAGCTGATCGCGACGGTTGCGCAGCCCGTACCCGGGGATGACGGCACCTACGTCGCTTACACCGGGGACGAGATCATTGGCGAATTCGCAGAGTACACCGCTGCGAACGGCATGCTGCTGATCCTCGACCTCCAGATCGGCCATTCCACAATTCGCGATGAAATCGCCCGCATCAGCCACTGGCTCGAGCTACCACATGTCCACGTTGCGCTGGACCCCGAATTCTCGACTGGGCCAGACCGTATCCCCGGTGAGTTCATTGGCGAAGTCGATGGCGCCCACGTCCAGATTGCGGTCGAATACCTTTCGGAACTGGTCGCCGAGAAGAACCTTCCGTCGAAGATCCTGATCGTCCATCAGTTCGAAGAAGAAATGATCTTGAACAAGTCCGCGATCAAGCCGCTGCCGGGGGTGGATATCGTGATCGACATGGATGGCTTTGGTAGTCCCGAGGCCAAAGTGCAGAATTACCATCACTTTGTGCGCGATGAGCTGGTCGAGTACGGCGGGATCAAGCTGTTCTACCGTCAGGATGACCCGCTGTTGACGCCGGAGGAGATCGTCGCGCTCGATCCACCGCCTCTGGTCGTGATCTATCAGTAACGTCAGCAAAACCGGGGTAGGATAGGCCGTCTCGCACGTGTACCGGAGGGGACGGCTCATGACAGTTTCGGAACGCGCTGCACGCATTCACCGTGATGCGATCATCATCGATGGCCACAGCGACATCCTGCTGCCGATCGTCGATGGCAGAACAACGCTGACCCGTGCATTCCCAGAAGCTGAACTGGAGCGCTGGCGGACGGTTGCGCGCAACATGCCGCCGCCTCCCAGCGCGGGCGACCTGCCGTGGGACTGGGACCCGCTCGGACTGCTGATCGGGCCGTCCGGTCAGTACGAGCTGCCGGTGCTGGAAGCCGGAGGCATCACCGCCCAATGCATCGCCATCTATATGCACGAGGAACACCTGAACCACCCACTGGAGACGGCGCTGCAGATGGTTGCCCAGATGCACCGTGAGATCGACAGCGAGCCGGAGCGCTGCCTGCTGGCCACCAGCGTCGCCGACCTGCGCCGCGCGAAATCGGAAGGCAAGGTCGCCTATATCCTGGCATTCGAAGGCGCCGAGCCGATCGGCCGCCGGCTGGCTCTGTGGGAGGTGTTCGCACGCCTGGGCTTGCGCATGGCGACCTTCACCCACAGCCGGCGCAACGACCTTGCCGATGGGACCCAGCTCCATATCAACACCGGCGGTTTGACGGCACTGGGACGCGAATCGGTACGCATCTGTCATGCACTCGGCATCGTCATCGACCTCGCGCATATCTCTGACCGCGGTTTCTGGGACATCATCGAGCTTGCAGAAGGGCCAGTGCTCTGCTCGCATACCTCGGTGCTACAGGTGATCGAGGGCTACCGCGCGCCCTGGGATGAAGTCAACCCAACCTACGGCATGACGAAGATGGAAGCGATCGCCAAAGCAGGGGGGCTAATTGGCGTCGTGTTCGCTGGAATGGCCGACACGAACGCGCTGGTGGACGAGGTCGATGCCATCGTCGAACAGGTGGGGCCAGACCATGTTGGCCTGGGGAGCGACTTCTATGGTCTCGACCTGCCGGGGTTCCCAAGCGACTTGCGCCATATGGGGGAGTATCCCAGGCTCACAGCCAAGCTCGTCGAGCGCGGGTACGACGACCTGAAGATCCACAAGGTTCTGGGCGGGAACTACCTGCGCATATTCGAGCAAGTGTGGCGTTGAGTGGCATCAGGTCGGCGGATCTGGGGGGCGCGTCAATGTGGGGGGTCTTCGAAGGTGACCCACGCATCGCAGCGGATGAACAGTGACCTTAGGTGACGGAGGGCAAACGGGTGGAGATTTCTGAACGCGCGGCACGGCTACATCGTGAGTCGATCGTGATCGACGGGCACACTGACATTCTGCTACCAGTGGTAGGTGGCGTCACCACCCTCACCGAGCCATTTCCACAAACCGAACAGGAACGCTGGACCCGCATCGCGGAACACTACCGGGCGCCGGAAATGGCGAACGTGCCGTACAAGCTTGACGCGATGGCGCTGCTCACCGCACCGGCTGGCCAAAACGAATTGCCGCTGCTGGAGGCGGGGGGCATTACCGCGCAGTGCGTCGCCATCTTCATGCCGGAGGAACACCTCGACCACGCGCTGGAAACCGCGCTGGAGATGACCGCAGCGCTGCACCGGGCTGTCGATGCGAACCCGGAGCGGTGCCTGTTGGCCACCAGCGTCGCCGATATCCGCCGCGCGAAGGCGGAAGGGAAGGTCGCCTACATCCTCACCTTCGAAGGAGCAGAGCCGGTCGGCAGGCGCATCGACCTGTGGGACATCTTTGCACGCCTCGGGCTGCGCATGGCGACCCTCACCCACAGCCGCCGCAACCTGCTGGCAGACGGCACCCAACAAGACATCAACACCGGCGGGCTGACGACGTTGGGCAAGCAAGCAGTGCGCAGGTGTGGCGAGCTGGGCATCGTGATCGACGTGGCACATATTTCAGACCAGGGGTTTTGGGACATCATCGAACTGGCCGACGGCCCCATCCTTTGCTCGCACACCTCGGTGCTGCAGCCGTCTCCTGGCTACCGGAGACCGTGGGATGAGGTCAACCCGACGTATGGGATGACGAAGGTCGAGGCCATCGCGAAGACGGGTGGTCTGGTTGGGGTGGTGTTCTGGAACCAGCCGGATGCGCAGGCGCTCGTAGACGAGCTGGATGCGATCATCGAGCAGGCTGGGGCGGAGCATGCCGGGCTTGGCAGTGACTTCTACGGGTTCGCGATGGCTCCGCGTGACCTGCAGCACGCGGGCCAGTTCCCGGTAATCACCGAGATGATGGTGCGGCGCGGTTACGACGACGCGACGATCCGCAATGTGCTCGGTGAGAACTACCTGCGGATTTTCGAGCAGATTTGGAAGAGCTGACACATCCACGCCCGGGCGCCCCTCCTCCGCACGGAGAGGCGCCGGTGGGCGCCGGGTCGTTCCCAATGCGTAGCACACGTTGCGGTTCGCAAGGGCACTGGCCGGCGTCGTGTCGTTGCGCGGAAGTGCTCGCGGGCTGAGGTGCGTTAGGGACCGTCGAGCAGCTCCAGGACGCGGCCAAACTCTTCCAAGCCGTGCGGGTTCATTGGTTCCAGCCAGAGCTGGACGGTGGAAACGCCTGCTGTTGCGTATGCGCGCAGTACCTCGGCCTGTTCCTCAGGCGTGCCGGTGACGGCGTTGACTGCGATGCGCATCTGGGTGATCCAGTCCTTGCTCGGGTAGCGGTTGCGGCTGGGCAGGTCCAGATGGATCGACACGGACTTCTTGAGGGTTGCGGGGTCGCGGTCGACAGCGATGCACGCGGCGTCCCCCTTTGGGAACAGGTCAACTGCGGCTTGCACGGTGTTGCGCCAGGGCATGTTCCACTCATCGGCGTAGCGCGCGGTAAGCCGCAGCATCCGCTCGCCCAGCGTACCGACCATGATCGGTGGGCCACTGTGCCGCGGCCCGCGTGGGCGCAGCTCGCACTCGCGGGCTGTGTAGTACGTGCCGTCGAAATCGACGGCGCCTGTGCGCAAGAGGGCGTGGATGATCTGCAGCGCCTCTTCGAACCGGCTGACGCGGTGGTCCCAGGGCCAGCCGAACGCATGGTACTCTGCCTCGTGCGAACCTGCACCGAGTCCAAGGATCAACCGGCCGCCGCTGATTTCGTCGACTGTATCGGCCATTTTGGCCAGCAGTGCCGGGTTGCGGAAACTGGTGCAGGTAACGATCGTACCCAGTTCGACCCGCGATGTCGACGCTGCCAGGGCAGAGAGCAACGACCAGCACTCCCAAACGCCGAACGGTTCGATCCCGTCGAGGCGGTAGAGCATGTGGTCGGCAAGCCACAGCGAATCGAACCCGACATCTTCAGCGACGCGCGCCAGCTCCAGCAGGTCGCTCCAGCGCGCGGTCTCGCCAGTCATCCACCCTTCGAGGTGGGGCAGGATCACACCGACCTTCAACGGTCGCATTCCAGCTCCTTCAACATCGCTGCGTGCGCGTATCGCCAGTCACGGGTGGCGTAACGGGGCGCCCTGATCGAACCGCTACTCAATCACGTACATGCTGCTGGTATCGGTGTAGGTTGAAAGGAGCTCTGCGCCGTATTCACGCATGACGATGAGGTCTTCGACGTGGTAGCACTCGCCGCCGTCGGTGACGAGGTGTTCGATCATCATGGTCATGCCCGGCTCAAGTAGGCGCTCCTCATCGACCGTGATGAACGGCCGGTCGTGCACGCCCAGTCCGATACAGTGGCCGAAGCCGTGTACCGGCAGGTTATCCGGCAGGTGGCGGCGTTGGATTGTTTGCATCATCTCAGCGATCTCGCGCATCGACTGGCCGACGCGGAGCGCGTCGACCACTTCGCGTTGTCCGGCGGCGAGGCTGCGGTAGACACGGTCCTGCCGGGCCGACGGCGGGCCGATAACTGCCATGCGTACGAGATCGGAGAAGTAGCCGTCGAAGCTCGCACCGTAGTCGACGCGGATGATGTCACCGTATTGCATCGGCACATCTTCGGCAAGGTGGTGGCCGAGCGGGGTGCGGGGGCCAGAGGCGAAAACGTTGAAGGCGACGATGTCGGCTCCCAGCCGGGTCACGGCGTAGCCCATGCGGTCGACGGTATCTTTCTCAGTGTCACCTGGACGTGCCAACTCGTAGGCATTAGCGATGGCCTTTTCGGTTTGCACCGCTGCGAAACGCAACTGTTCAATTTCGGCCGGGGTTTTCACCATGCGGATCTCATCAAACACATAGTCGCACGACACGAGCTGGGCGTTGGGCAACCGGCGCTGCAGCTCGCGCTCGTGCCAGCCGGGCAGGTAGAGCGCCTCGAAGCCGATGCGACCGCGTGCCAGCCCCTTCTCGGTCAGCGCCTCGGCGACCATTTCCATTGGGTAGGGGTTGAAAACGCCGTCCAAAAGCTTGTAGCCGCGCATGTCGTTGATGAAGGTCATTGCGCCGTCAGAGGCTGCCCGGCGGTCGGGCACGATGAAGACTGGTTCCCCCTCGCGTGGCCAGAGTGCGATACACATGCGGTCGGGCAGTGTCCGTAAGTCGAAGTTGTAGAAGCCAGAGCAATAGATGACATTTTCCGCCTGGACTGCCAGGACGGCATCCAGTTCGGCGCGAGCGATGCACTCGCGGATGCGGGCAGTATTCGTGAACGCGGAGCGGTCCTTCAGTGGCATTGGCAGATCCCTTCCGGCACGAGAATTGCGGTCGCGAGTATCACCGCGCACCGGCTGGTGTGCAACAGGCATGCAGCGTCACCACCGCGTCGGCGCCAAGCCTGCCGAGCAGGACATCCCACGGTGTTCCGGCGTTCGCCGGGTGGTATTCGAACCGCGCGCGCTCGAAATACTGCACCAGCAGGCCGCTTTCTGCGTCGACATATGGTTCGGAGATAGGGTAGCCGAACAGGGCGAGCGATTCGCGTTCCGAAAACTCAGGGTCGCCAAACTCTAGTCCGTGCTGGCTCCAGTATTCCAGGAAGCGCCCGCACACGTTGTGTTCGGTTGGGGCGAACCAACGGCACGAGGGGTTGTTCGACGCTGGCGAGGGCAGGAACGGTCCCGAGCCGATGAGCCCTCGGCGTTCCGCGTCGGCAGCCCCGAGACGACCAAGCAGCACGACGTAGGGAGTGCCGGACAGCTCCGGGTGAAACTCAAGCCGCTGCCGTTCGACGTATTGCACCAGGTAGAAGCCGCCGTCGTCGCCATTGAACGCTTCATATGCTGCTGTGAGTGGATAACCGAACACTGGGATGCCGCCATTCGCGGCCCAGAACGCCTCGAACGGCCTGCTGAGGTATTGCCCGGTTTCTGGGTAGAACTGCGTTGAATCGACTACCAGCAGCGTGTGTTCACCGGGTGGTAGGGCGAGGAGGAAGCGATCACCGGAGACCGTGCCTGCATCTCGCGAGACGGCGACCCCGTTTTGCAGCACCGTCGCGCCGCCCGATATGAGCGGTAGGGCCGCCTGGGCTGCTGCGCCCTTGGGGATGACGACTCGCAATGCAAACCCGCCGTCGAACGACCACCAGGAAACATCTACAGGGCCGTGGATGGTCGGCACGCGACCGCGCGCCCAGTCGAGGTCGCCAGGGCGCGGGTCGATCAGCAGATCTCCGGGGTTGCTGGCTGGTCGTACTCCGAGGGCGTAGGCGCTGAGCGCAGCGGTTGCACCGGCAGACCAGCCGTGGGCCAGGCTGGCGAACCCATCTTCGATCTCCCCGTTGGCGGTCATCCATTCCCATGTCGTTGACGCTGGATCAGCCGTGAGCATGTGGCCCCAGACACGCCGTAACAGCTCCCAGGCGTTGTCGTCGTCGCCGGCGATGAACCGCGCCAGCACTTCGAAGTAGCTGGCGAAGGGCCAGATGCGCTGGTCGTGCCAGGTGTTGCTGCCATAGGCTGGTGCGACGGTGACCGAGCCAAATGCTGTCCAGTGGTGCTCCTGCAGGTAGCCCAGAATGCCTGGCCACGCCTGCGGAGGTGCGATACCGAAGACGATCGCCAGTGCGTTGGCATCGAGCGGGATATGCTCGTGGTCGTTATCCGATGCGACGTAAACGCCGCGCTGCGGATCAAAGAGATGGACATTGATCAATCGCGCCACGTCGGTCGCCTGCGCCTGCCACGCTGCTGCGGCCGCAGCATGCCCGAGCATTGTTGCGAGTTCCGCAGCGTCGGCCAGAGCGCGGGCGTAGACGACGTTCAGGTAGGTCACGGCGCCGCTGCGCTGCAGGGTGTACGACCATTCCAGCCCGGCGTCCTTCACCAGCAGGCCGTTGGAGCGTGGCAACGTCGTGAACCATGCCATTTGCCTGCGCATCGCCTCGTACTGTTGCTCCGCGAACGCCACGTCGCCAGTGGAACGCACATAGTCGGCTAAGGCGATCACCCACCAGGCGCAGTAGTCGTAGAGGGTCAGACTGTAGCCGCCATATGGCGAAGGGGGGATTGAGCCGTCAGCACGCTGGTGGGCCGCCAAGTCGGCGAGCGAAGCGCGCACGGCAGCGGGGTTTGCTCCTAGCGTATACCCGACCTGCGCCTGGACCGCCAGGTCGGCCGTCCAGATCATCTGGTCGCGCTTGGCTCCGTCGATAATCACCGTGTTCCCGTCGGCCGTCTGGACCGTGTTGAGGGCGAGGGTATAGGCCCCGCCGTACCAGATGCGGTTGAGCCGGTCATCGCTGGAGAAGAAGCAGGCGGCGATGTCCCCGCGTTGGGCGATGGCGGGTGTGTAGAGCATGCTGACGCCCGAGATGTCGATCGACCCGGGGGACTCGAGCGAAAGGCGCAGGTATCGGAAGGTGCGTTGGGGTAGCTCAATCTGCGCCGGACCAGGACCTGGCGCCCAGAGAATGCTGCCCTGTTCCCCCCAATCGGTGTCCGATTCTGGGCGGAGGAAACGCAGTGACTCGCTGAACGCCAGCCGCAGCGTTGCGCTTGTCGCCGAGCTGCCCTGCATGCTGACACGACCACTGACGACCTTGCCGAAGTCGATGATGACGACCGGAGATTCCTCGACGCTGCGCACGATTGTCGTGGCGGCGCCGTCCTCCGCCAGCAGAGCACCGACGTTTGATACGAGGTCGCTGGGGGCTTCAACCCAGGCGGCGGTCGGAAACAACCGGCGATCGCTGGGCGTCAGTTGGTAGCGGCTGGTTGGCTCAGCACATAGGTCAGGTGACGGCGTAGCAGCAGTGGAGGTTACGGCGAATGCTGGCGACTTGGACAGGAGTAGGGCCAGACAGAGGATGAGCACCCTGTGGCGGCGAGCGCTATTGGTGAGATGTGTCATAGACGCAGTGTGCCGCAGCAATGGGTAGGATGCAAAGCAGGGTGCGCTCGCTTGCGGAACGGCGCGCCCTGCTCGTGCGTCAGAGATTACGCTTCCTGAACCATCTTCAGGATATCGTCCGGTTCAGGAAATGCGCCACTGGCTTTCTTTGACCAGAGCGGTTTGTCACCGAAGGTGATTTCGTAGACGCCACCGCCGCTCGGAACCAGCGTGACGCTGCTGATCTTCTGCCAGTGGTCGTGGAGCAGTTCTTCCGCCAAACTGGCGGCGCGCTTGAGATACCCTCAAGACGTGCAGTACTCGATCGTGATGGCACGCTTCTCGTCCATGCAGTCCCCTCTCGTCACTCTACGCGCCTTCTGCGACGCCGCGAATCCTTCTCCGTGAACCATACTACGGAACGCTGGGCTTGTCCTTCAGCATGCTCCTTCCCTATCCTTGCGGTTGGGAGACATCTGGCGGCCGTCGAGGAGCGCGCCGCACCAGCCGGAAGGGCAAGCGCCGGTATGGCAACACAGAACTCATTCGACGTCGTTTCCAAGTTCGATCACCAGGAGCTGCGCAACGCGGTCGACCAGACGATGCGCGAAGTGCGCACGCGCTACGACCTGAAGGACACAAAGTCCGAAATCAGCCAGGAGGACGGGAAGCTCGTCATTACGACGAACTCCGACATGTCGCTGCGGGCGATCCGCGAGATCCTCGAGAGCAAGGTCGTGCGGCGCAACTTGTCCCTGAAGATCCTCGACTATCAGGAGCCGACGGACGCGGCCGGTGGCCGGGTGCGGCAGGAAGTCAAGTTGCGCGAAGGGTTGAGCGACGACCTGGCGCGTGAGATCAGCAAACGCATCCGCACCGAGTTCAAGAAGGTCACCCCGCAAATCCAGGGCGATTTGATCCGCGTTTCAGGCAAGAATCGCGACGATCTACAGCAGGTGATCCAGGCGCTGCGCGAGTCGGATTACGCAGTTCCGTTGCAGTTCATCAACTATCGCTAGCGGTAACCTGCCTCCTCGGTTCGTCGGGTTTGCTGACGTGAGCGCGACCAGCAATGCGACGAGCAAGACGGGGTGACCGTTTCCAGCGGCGCGTCGGAGTGTCGTGCCAGACCCGTTGGAACATCACCCACTGCTCTGGCATCTTCGAGATCGCCGCTTCCAGCACGGCCGCGACGCGCTCGATTCCCTGCTGGAGGTCAACATCTTCATCATCGGTCTTCGCGACGACGATCGGTTCGCCGATGTGCAGGCGGTAGCGTTGCCCGCCTGAGCCTTCGCCTCGCTGTGCGAAGATGGGGATGATCGGGACACCGGTATCGCGGGCGATGCGCACTGCGCCGGCCGGTAGCGTCGTCTCCGACCCGAAGAACGAGACGGTCAGGCCCTGGTTGGTGAAGTCACGGTCTCCCACCAGACCGATGAACTGTCCGCTCTTCAACGCGCGCAGAAGACGGCGGATCGACCCCTGCGAGATATCCTCCACTCGTGCATTGTGTCGTGTGCGCAGCCATTGGACCCCGGCGTAAATGAACTTCCCAACTGTCGGTGTTGACAGCACATAGGGATCGTACCCGTGGGCGTACAGGATATGGCCGATCGAGTCGAAGGCGCCGAGGTGGGCGGTCAGAAAGATGCCACCCTTGCCTTCAGCGTGTACCGCTTCAATGGTTTGCCAACTGCCGCTTTCTACACGCACCCGCCGCCTGAACGCATTGGCTTCGAGCCGGCTGGCCTTCAACAGGTCCCAGAAATTGCGCGCTGACATGCGGAAGACCATCCGCGCGCGGCGACGGAGGAGCAGTTCGCTGATGTCCGGGCCGTAGACGTGGCGCAGGTTGTCGATGACGTTCAGGCGGTAGGTACGTGAGCGCCAGTAGAGAAGGTCGCCAATGCGGTCACACAGCAAGTACCCCAGACGCGTTGGGGTGATTGAGACGAGGTAGCTGAGACCACGAGCAATCAGGATGCTGGCGTGTTCGCGCAGTGCGCGATCTTTGATCGGGGCCGGACGGATCGCCTGCTTGCGACGACCCCAGCCGCCGGCTCCCGCCCGGTGCGGGTCAGGCGCGCTCGGCATGGTCGGCGACATCCGTCACAGTGGCCGTTGATGCGGCTGGTTCCTCGTCGAAGTAGCCCATCGCGTCATAGATGACGGGTAGTCCTCGCGCCACACAGAAAAAGATGGAGGAATAGACCAAGAGCCAGCCCAAGGCACGAAAGGCCTGGAAGTCATACACGAGGTCAAGCACCCGGCCATCGGCATCCGGCAGCCGCCAGGCAACGAGCCCAGCAAGGAAGACGAACCCGAGCGCCTTCGACCACCCGTAGACGGAGCGGCTGAAACGGGAGGCAGTCAGAAACCAGGTGATGCGTGAGCGGGCCATTGTGGACTCGCCGAAGGCGGTTTTCCCCTCGGTGAGGGCAACGGAGCGCATGACATCGACAACGAATGAGCGGGAGAGCACCACGAGCGGCGCCCAGACGCCGACGAGGTGCATGTGCGCGAAGACGACCCAGAGGGCATTCTCGACGATACGGTCACCGGCGATGTCGAGCACCGCGCCGAGCTTGCTCGTGGAACCGCGCCGGCGCGCGACCCAGCCATCCAGGCCGTCGCCGCCGAAAATCGCGCCGATCAGCGCGCCGGCCGCGATGATGACCCAGTACTCCTCGGAGTAGAGCATCGCGATGGCAACGAACAGCAGCAGTACGCGACCGACGGTGATGAGGTTGGCCATATCCCTTTCACCAGTAGTCGAGGCAGATCGGCGAGCGTGGTTTGGCCAGTATAGCAGCCGGATACAGCCCGCCGGAGATCCGCAGAACGGCGGTTATCCTGCGTTCATCAGCCGGACGAGGGCAATGAATGCCAGAACCTGCACCGCTGGAGTTGCCACAAGCAACAGGCGTGAGACGAACGCGTCGAACAGCTCGGCGAGCGTCGCCAGGGTGGTGTTGAGCACGAAGATTACCGCGCAAACGATTGGCAATAACCACAGGTCACGTGGTTCACCAATCGAATCCACCTCGCCACGCGCGTTGTAGTGCAGGTGAATCACCCCAGGCAAGCCTTCATATTGACTGAAGAGATAGCCAGCCATCAACAACGGCAACACGACGCCGGCAGCGATCAATGCAGAGGCAGACTGGTCTCCAAGCAAGCGCTGTCGGAAAAGAACATGCCAGGCGTAGCCCAGCGTCGGGTGGGCGTGGACCGGCGTAGCCGGAGACGGTGGCAGGACGGCCTCGGCAGGAGCGGCGCTGGGCGGCTCCCCAAGCTCTGGCGCTTCGTCCGGCAGACCGCGTCGCCGGTTCAACTCGTCGATGAACAGGATTGGGCGGTGCGGTGAGATTGCGATGATTTCATGCGCGGTGACAATGCGTACCCGACGGTGGCGTGGCTGGGTTGCCCAGGAGTGCCAGACGCCATCGACCATGCGGGTTGTCGAAACGTAGAATCCCGGCCAGTAGCGTTCCCAACCACTGTTCGGGACGCGCTCGCGCGGCTTGTAGACGATATCGAGCATCGCGTCATACGGAACCATGCGCGGCGAGCCGAATGATTCAACGGTTAACCCGCGCCGGCCAAGGATGTAGCGCATCCTGACGAGTCCCCGTAACAGGGCGAGGACCGCTACCAGGCCGAAGCTGAGCGCCAGCGCGATGATGGCCCAGGCGATCCGACCACCGCCGCTCGTGTTTAGGACTCGCGTCACGGCGACGATGTCGAGCAGGAGCAGCAGCACAGCCATGCTCCCTCCAACCAGCAGCCCAGAACCGGCTGCAGGGCGCCAAACCTCAGGAGGGTCAGGTTCACGGGGAGGTGCTGGCCCCAGCGGCGGGCCGGTTGGTCGCCCGGCCCTCACCTGCGCCCCAAAGGCAGAACGACCCCTGGGTTGCTGCGTGACCTGGAGGGTGCTCGACGGGCGGGACGGTTGCATGCGAAAGCGAATCGAGGGTGTCGCGCCTGGCGGCATCTGCATATCGGGCTCACCAGCCGCCCGAGAGCGGATACCACACAGCGCGTGTCCGGCTGGAGTGGTCGGCGTTGCTGGTCATCGCGTACCTGTACATCAACGCGGATGATCCGGCGCTGTCGGCCCGGATAATGTCTTCCGAGACATTCTCGCATAGTTCGCACGGGGCTACACGCAACCGAGTTGGGTTTTCCCGCCGGCGCTGGGAATACCCCATGGCCGGCGGGAGGTCGGGCAACTTACGGCGTGCTGGTTGCGCCTGGCGTCTCACTTCCCTCCGGCGTTGCCGGTGTCGGAATGGTCGTCGGCGTCGGTATCGGCGTTGGTGGGATGTCCGGCGGCGGTGAGAACGTCGGCTGCACCTGCGGCTGGGTGACTGGCGTGAGCGCGGTGATCGCAATATCGGCGGTGATGACCGATTTGGCGCGCGCAGAGTCGAGCCACTTTTGGAACGATGCCGATTGTTCCTGTTGCAGGGTTGCCAGTGTCTTCGGGCGGTTGGCTTCGCGCTCGATCACGCGGATGATGTGCCAGCCGAACTGCGTCTGCACCGGCTCAGACGTTTCGCCAGGTTGCAGGCTGAAAGCGGCGTCCTCAAACGGAGCGACCATTACCCCTCGGGCGAACCAACCGAGGTCGCCGCCATTCGGTGCAGACGACGTGTCGGTGCTGACCTCGCGGGCGACGTCGGCAAAGTCCTCCGTTTGCAAACGAGCAAGCACTGCCCGTGCAGCTTCTTCCGTTGCGACCAGGATATGCGCGGCATGGACTTGGTCGGCGGTGTCGGAGATCTCCGCGAGTAAGCGCTCCTGGATCTTGATCCGGCCGAGGGTCGGTTCCGCCACCAACCGGCGATAGTCATCCATGCTCATGTCGGATGGCTTCAGGAAGTTTTCCTCGTACAGGTCCCAAAGCGCCTCCGAGGTTGCCAACGCTTCATGTGGTGCGGGTGTTGCACTGGGCATCGGCGTTGGGGAGCCTTCTGGCGTGCCGGTGCTGTCTGGCGTGCCGGTGCTGTCTGGCGTGCCCGTCCCCTCGGCTGTGCCGGTCGCCTCCACGGTTGCCGTGCCAGTCGCAACGGCGGTGCCAGTGACCGCAGGAGTTGCATTTGGCGTGCCGGTCGTTGTGCCTTCTGGGGTTGGCGACCCACTGGGGGTTACCAGTGCTGTCGCCGTCAGCGACACTGCGGTTGAGGTTGCCGCCATCGCCGTGGCGGAGGACTCAGTGTTGGCGGTGGCGGTAATATTGCGCGATTCTGTCGTTTCGGTTGCCCAGGCTGCCGCTGTCGGGTTGGGTGTGGATGTTGGCGTGGGAGATACCAGCGGCACTGGCGAGAACTGATCGTCGAGGAAGGCGTCGAGCTCCTCCCGCGTGATCGTGATGCCGAAATCATCAAGGCTTTGCATCACGATCAGGTCGTCGATCATATCCCCCAGCGTCTCGGAACTCACCGGGGCATCACGCAGGTTGCTCAGCTCGGCTTGTGCGAGCGCAAGCTGTTGCTGGAGCTGCGTTGCTTGATCGCCGGACGCGAACTGCAATTGGTTTTGCAACTGGGCAAGCTGCTGGCGCAGCTGCACTCCGCGCACTTTCCAGTACTCGCTGCGTTGGATCTTTTCGCCGTTGACCGTTGCCAGCGCGTGACGCGGGTAGATGATGTACTGGTACGACGCACCGGCGATCAGGGCAACCACGACCACAGCACCGGCAATTGCGGTGGTGATGTACAGCAAGCGACGTTGCCGCGCTTCACGCTCGCGCCGGGATATCCGGCGCGGTCGCGCTGCACGAGCTCGCTTGCCCGAGGCCGGCTCCGGGTCTGTCCGGAAGCGGCTGCGGATCCGTTCTAGCATCGGGCGTTTCTCGTCTCTCCCTGCCGCCGGGGACTGGTGCGTACCTCGCTGGCCGTTCCGGCGTTACGCATGCCCGTGGAGCGTCGCAGGCGCGCCGCCATCAGGCGTCGGCAGCCGGCTGTTCGGCGACTGGTTCCCGTGGCGGCCCAGCCTGGTCGCGGAAGCGTGGCGGCCGGTCACCGCGTCCACGGTCGCGGTCGCCGAAGCGGCCACTGCGCTCACGTGGTTCGCGCGCGCCTTCGGTGAAGGAGAGCAGCGCGAGGTGACGAGCGCGTTTGATCGCGACCGACAGCGAGCGCTGATGCTTGGCGCACGTGCCGGTCTTGCGGCGCGGCTCGATCATGCCGCGTTCCGATACGAAGCGGCGCAGGCGTGGGACGTCCTTGTAGTCAATGTGTTTGATGCCATCGACGCAAAAGGCGCAGACTTTGCGGCGCGGAAACGAGCGACCTCCACCGCCACCCCCACCGAATCGTCGTCGAGGGCGGTCTCCACCCTGCTCCTGACGGTCGTCGCCGCGACCACCCTGATCTTCGGCCATGCCTTCGTGCCCTCTTTCGTCTGTGTTCTACTCAGAACTAGAACGGTACATCGTCCATATCGTCATCGTCGTACTGGTCATAGCGCGGCCCTTCTGGCGGGCGGCCCCCACTCGGCTGCCCAGCGTGTGGCGCTCTGCCACCCTCACGCTCACGCTCATATGGAGTGCGCTCAGCTGGTGGGTAGGCCCCGCCCATGTCTTCGCCGCGCGGGGTCAGGTTCTGGAAGTTGTCCGCATCTACCTCAACCGATGTACGCTCAACGCCATCCTGGCCAACATAGGTGCGCACGCGCAGCTGGCCTTCAACCAGTACACGGCTCCCCTTCTTCAACCATTCAATGGCACTTTCGGCCTGATTGCGGTATAGCGAGACTCGATACCAGCTTGTCTCGTCCGCGAAGTTGCCGTCTGCCTGCCGCCGGCGGCGATTGACCGCAAGGCTGAAGTTGGTGATCGGAATTCCGCTCTGCGAATAGCGCATCTCCGGATCGCGACCGAGGTTACCGATGAGGATGACGCGACTAAACCCACGCGACATGACGCTCTCCTTGCTCCGTCAACATGCGTACAGCGTCTACTACCTGGAGCGTCTGGAACACCGAACTCCGGCTCCTGGGGATCACTCGCTCTCCGGCTCCGCTTCCATGTCGGGCTCATCCACGGGCGCTAGCGAAGCGGGCTGCTCCGGCGCGGCACTGCGGCGCGGTGCGCCATCGCCTGCGTGCCGGGGCTGGCGTTCCTCATGCTCGGTGAGCTCATCGTACCGCACGATCAGGTGTCGTATCACCTGCTCATCGAGCTTGAGGTCGCGATCGATCTCGGCGATGGCGGCTGGGCCGGCATCGAACGTGAACAACACGTAGAACGCATCGCGAAAGTCGTTGATTGGGTACGCCAACCGGCGACGCCCCCACGGGTTATCGAACTTGGTTGTTGCAACGGCGCCGTTCTGCGCCGCGATATACCCCGACACGCGCTCAATGACAGGCTGCAGGCCTTCATCGGCAACGGTCGGCGCGACGACAATCATCATTTCATACAGCCGGGAATCCTGGGCAAGCTCGGGCAATGCGCGCTCCTTCCTCCGGAGATACGCCGCTCTGCCAACACTGTGGCCGCGCACCACAGCCGCACGGCGGCGCAGAAAGAGGTGTGAATCCGGTAGCGAGGGGCATTCGACCCCGCGCAACAAACGCGGAGTATATCATCGAAGGCGCTGGAGTCGAAGCCCTTACTCGTTGCGCCAGGTCGGGGGACGCTTTTCGAGGAACGCGCACATGCCCTCCTGGGCATCCGCTGCAAGCGCGTTCATCGTCATGACCATCTTGGTGTAATCGTAGGCGGAACGCTGGTCGCGATCGATCTGCGCATAGAACGCTTCCTTGCCGATGCCGATGACCAGCGAGCTGGCCGTCGCGATCTGCCCTGCCAGTTCACGGGTACGCGCTTCCAGCTGCTCAAGCGGCACGACTTCGTTGACCAGTCCCCAGTTCGCGGCGGTCTGGGCGTCGATGAGCGTGCCAGTCAATAACATTTGCATCGACCGTTTCTGGCCGATCGCCCGGCTCAGCGCGACCATCGGCGTGGAACAGAACAGCCCGATCTTGACTCCGGGCGTCCCGAAGCGTGCCCCTTCCTCCGCGATGACGAGGTCGCACGTTGCCGCGAGCTGACAACCGGCCGCAGTGGCGATCCCCCGGATCATCGCGATAACCGGTTGGCGCAAGCTCTGGATCGTCTCCATCAGCTCACAGCAGACATCGAAGATCTCCTGATACTCCCCTGCAGTGCGCCCCTGCATTTCGCGCAGGTCGTGGCCGGCAGAAAAGACGGGGCCGTTGCCGGTGAGAATGACGACCGCCACATCCTGGCGGGCGCCGAGGTCACGCAAGGTCGTGATGAGCGCGCGCATAAGCGCGAGGGAGAGCGCGTTGCGCTTGTCCGGCCGGTTCAATGTAACGGTGGCGATGCGGTCGGATACCTCACTCAAGACCCAATCGGTCGCGACTGGTGCTGTTGGGGTGGCTACCATTGCGTGTCCTCGCAATCCAGGCGTCGGCGGCGCGAAAGCTGATCGCCGCGATGATACACCCCACGCATCACAAGTGGAGTGACCAGTGACGAGTGACCAGTGACGAGTGACCAGTGGTGTGAACGTCCTTGTCTGAAGCGCTCTTCTCTGATGTAACGAGCGACCTTGACCCGACGGTGGGACGGTGGTTGGAACACCAGGAGGGTTAGGCGAGTTGGCGCACACACATGCCGTGGGCAGGGACGCGCATGCACCACGATTCCCCGGTTACGCTGAGCCGTGCAGCCGTGTGTTGCATTGCGGCGCCAACGACGCCAGCGCAGTCGGCCGGAGAAAACGCCAGTATGGCCGGCCCAGCCCCGGAGAGCGCAGCGCCGACCGCGCCCGCGTCCAGCGCAGCAGCGATGCACGGCTGCAGGTGGCGAAAGATCGTGGCACGGTACGGCTGATGGAGCCGGTCAGCCATTGCTTCACGCAAGAGATCGCCGCGCTGCACGTGCATGGCGTGCGCGAGCAGTGCCGCCCGGCCAACGTTTGCAACGACATCTGGCAATGTATACGCTGGCGGCAGGAGCGCGCGCGCTTCACTGGTGAAGGCATGCACTTCAGGAACGAAGACGACGGCTGTCCAGGGGATCTCGGCGGCGATGACATCAGCGACCCAGCCTTCAGCGGCGCGGAGCGATACGGTAACGCCTCCCAACACCGACGCCGACACATTGTCGGCGTGCCCTTCGATCTCTCCTGCGGCGTCGATCACCTGGGCTGGAGTCAGTGGGCAACCGGCGAGTTCCCCAGCCGCGACGATGCCGGCCACCAAAGCGGCGGCTGAGGAGCCCAGCCCGCGCGCGACTGGGATGTCGCTCTCTACGAGTACGTCGGCGCCGGGCAGTTGCAGCCCAAAGCGTCCTGCCGCGGCGTACATCGCGTCGATGACGAGGTTCGCTCCGCCGAGCAAGTCAGGCGAGCCAGCGTCGATGATCCGCGAGTCGCTACGCATCGCGACATCGACGCGCAGCCAGCAATCGAGCGCGACTGCCAGGGAATCGAAGCCGGCGCCGAGGTTCGCGCTCGAACCAGGC
The DNA here is from genome assembly GCA_003577355.1 of Chloroflexota bacterium. Lineage (GTDB taxonomy): Bacteria > Chloroflexota > Chloroflexia > Thermomicrobiales > CFX8 > CFX8. The sequence continues at coordinate 17,768 of QEUZ01000012.1, forward strand.
ACACGCACGCTATAGCGCAGCATGCTCGAGGATATCCGTGAGCACCCGCGCCAGAGCGTCGGGCGCTTCGTCGATGACTATTGGCGTTTTGGCGGCATCGCCGCCTCCACCCTGGAGGTGCCAGGCGACGATGGCATCGGTGTCCTTCAACATGTGACCGGTAAGGTAGGTCAGGACGCGCTCGCCTGGGGTGATGACGCCTTCAGCGACCAGGCGGCGAATACCGGCCAAACCAGCGGCTGATGCTGGCTCGCAACCGATCCCTACGCGGTCGATCAGCGCCTTCGATGCGAGGATCTCGCTGTCGCTGACCGTTGTGACGACCCCTTCGGTTTCGCGGAGTACGTTGCGCGCCTTGGTGTAGTTGACTGGGTCGCCGATCTGAATGGCGCTGGCAACAGTCGCTGCGCGCACGGGTGTGTACGCACGAAAGCCGTTGCGCCAGGCGTGGTACAGGGGCGCTGCTCCTTCGGCTTGAACGACGGCGACACGTGGCATCGCGTTGATCAACCCTGCGGCCAGCGCTTCTTTGATCGCCTTGCCGAGCGCGGCGGTGTTGCCCAGGTTGCCGCCCGGCACAACGACCCAGTCCGGCGCCTGCCAGCCAAGTTCCTGCACTGATTCGAAAAAGATCGCCTTCTGCCCCTCCAGCCGAAACGGGTTCAGCGAATTGAGCAAGTAGATGCCGAAGCGTTCGCTGGCAGCCGAAACCATGCGCATCGCCGCATCAAAATCGCCGCGTACTTGGATGATGTGCGGACCGTAGGCGATTGTCTGTCCCAGCTTGGCAACCGAGATTTTGCCTTCTGGGATGAAGACGACGGCGGGCAGGCCCGCTGTAGCAGCATAGGCGGCAACCGATGCGCTGGTGTTGCCGGTTGAGGCGCAGGCGACCAGCGCTGCGCCGGTCCAACGAGCATGGCTGATGCCTGCTGTCATGCCGCGATCTTTGAAAGAGCCAGTTGGGTTCTCGCCCTCGTGCTTGAACCAGATGTCGACGCCACCCCAATCGGAGAGCCGTTGGTCCCGGTAGAGGTTGGTGTTGCCTTCGGGTTTCGTGATGATTGCGCTGTCGGGGAAGGGCGGCATCAGCTCTCGGTAGCGCCAGACGCCGGAACGCAAGATGCGGTCGCTCGTGCCGCGGCGCTGGTCAAACAGATCGTGCTGCAATGGCACGGGTGCGATCGCGACGTCGAGTAACCCGCCACATGTGCAGCGGTTGACGACGCCGTGACCTGGGTATGTTGTGCCGCACTCAATACAGCGTAACTCCACGCGGCTCTGCCACTTTCCCTGACGCAACAACGCGCACAGTCGTACCCGCCGGGCGCGTGACTATAGGCAGATGTGCGACTACCCCGTCTTCCGTGGGTCCAATGCGTCGCGCAGTCCATCGCCGACGTAGTTGATCGAGAGCACCGCCAGAAAGATCATCAGCGCTGGGAAGATGACCATCCAGGGAGCCAGCTCCATGAAGTTGATCGAGTCGTAGAGCAAGCGGCCCCAGGTCGGCACATCTGGTGGGAAGCCGAGCCCGAGGAACGAGAGCGCCGACTCGGTGATGATCGATGACCCGACGGCCAGGGTTGCCGCGACGATCACCGGCCCCAGGACATTCGGCATGATGTGGCGAAAGATGATCGACGAGCGTGAGGCGCCAATGCAACGCGCTGCTTCGGTAAATTCCTTCTCCTTGAGCGACAAGAACGAGGCGCGCACCAGGCGGGCCACCGGCATCCAGTTGAGGATGCCGATCAGGAAGACGATCAGCAGGAAGATCCCCAACGTCGGCCCGAACTGGGCACGCAACTTGTCACGGAACAAGTAGATCGTCAGCAATAGGAGCGGCAAGTCCGGCAACGAAATGAACATGTCGGTGATGCGCATGAGGGTCGAATCGATGACGCCGCCGAAGAACCCGGCCATCGCCCCGATCAACGCGCCCAGGGTGATCGCCACGAGCATCGCGACGACACCGACGGCGAGTGAGATACGCCCGCCCCAGAGCACCCGGGCGAATATATCGCGCCCCAGGTCGTCGGTCCCCATCGGATGACTGAGGGATGGGCCTTTGATTGCGATGCCGAAGTCGATAGCGGTGCCGCTCTTACCCCACAACCCCGGCCCGAACACGGACATCAGCACCAGAATGCCGAGGGTGACCATGCCAGCCATGGCCAGCCGATGCTTGCGGAACTGCCGCCAGGCGTTACTCCACAGGGAGCGCGCCTTCTTCTGTCGCAAGCTACCAAGCTCGGTGAGTGCATGTGCCGCGCCGGCAGTCGACGTTGACGATGGTGGTGATGACTGGCCGAGTGCTTCCTGGGACATGGTGATCTACCTTACGCTCGCCGACGTGTTGCCGCATCCATCGGTTGTGTCGGCTGCCCGATTGCTCGAACGGCCTACGTTGCAACGCCGGACCGCGTTCTGTGCAGCCCGGCGTTGCAATTGTGGTACATGAGAGTCTACTCGCCCAGCGCCTAGTGTGTACGGCGCGGGTCAAGGGCATCGCGCAGCCCATCGCCGACGTAGTTGATCGAAAGCACCGCCAGGAAGATCACCAACGCTGGGAAGATGACCATCCAGGGAGCCAGCTCCATGAAGTTGATCGAGTCGAGCAGCAGCCGACCCCAAGTCGGGATGTCTGGCGGGAAGCCCAGGCCGAGGAACGAGAGTGCCGACTCGGTAATGATCGCGCCACCGACGGCCAGCGTCGCTGCGACGATGACCGGCCCAAGCACATTAGGCATGATGTGCCGCAGCATGATCGACGAGCGTGAGGCGCCGACGCAGCGCGCAGCCTCGACGAACTCCTTCTCCTTCAACGACAGGAACGAGGCGCGCACCAGGCGGGCCACCGGCATCCAGTTGAGGATGCCGATCAGGAAGACGATCAGCAGGAAGATGCCCAGGTTAGGACCGAATTGGGCGCGCAACTTGTCGCGGAACAGGTAAATCGTCAGCAGCAACAGCGGCAGCGCCGGCAGCGAGATGAACATGTCGGTGATGCGCATCAGAATGGAATCGATGACCCCGCCGAAGAACCCGGAGATCGCGCCGACCATTGTGCCGAGTGAAATTGCAACGAGCATGGCCGACACGCCAACGGCAAGTGAGATGCGCCCACCCCAGAGGATGCGCGCAAAGATATCTCGCCCGAGGTCGTCGGTCCCCATGGGGTTAGAGAACGATGGCCCTTTCAGCGCCTGGGCGAAGTCGATGGCGCTGCGGTCCTTCGTCCAGACGAGCGGTCCCACCAGCGTGGCGAGTACGAGCATCGCCAGAATGATCATCCCTGTCAGGGCAAGCTTGTGTTTTCGAAACTGTCGCCAGGCGTCGCTCCAGAGCGAGCGCGGCTTCTTGCTGCGCAGTGCAGTCAGTTGAGCCGCAGCGGTTTCGGTGGCTGCAGCCGACCGGGTTTGTGTGTTCGTCACTTCCGCCATGATGCTTCCCTCTCATGATCGGCTCTCGTGCGGCGTGGGCCGCGTCAGCGGGCCTTATCCGTACTTGATGCGCGGATCGAGGACCCCGTAGACGACATCGGCAACGAGGTTGAAGAACACGACCAGGATCGAGAAGATAAAGGCGATTGCCATAACGACCGGCGTATCGTTGTTGTTGATCGACGAGATGAGCAGCGAACCCATGCCCGGTACGCGGAAGATCTGCTCAGTGATGACGGCGCCGGTGATGATGCCCGGCAGCGAGAGCGCCACAATCGTCACGACCGGGATGAGCGCGTTGCGCAACGCGTGCGCCGTGATGACCCGTCGTTCGGCCAGCCCCTTGGAGCGGGCGGTGCGGACGTAGTCCTGGTGGATGCTTTCCAGCATCGAGGCGCGCACAAAGCGCATGAACGTCGCCGCCTGGAACAGCGCCAGCACCATCACCGGCATGATCGCCTGCTTGATGTGTTCCCAGACACCGGCCAGGCCAGGCGTATCAATCGTCGTGCGATAGATTGATGGTAACCAGCCTAACTTGATCGTAAAGAGCAGGATCATCAACAGGCCAGTACAGAAGGTCGGCAGAGAAAAGCCGATAAACGCCAGCGTCGTCGCGACATTGTCAAACACTGAGTACTGTTTCACCGCCGAAAGCACGCCGATTGGTATCGCGATCAGAAGCGATACGATAAACGCGGCCCCACTGATGTAGAGCGTTGTCGGGATACGGTCGCGCAGCAAGTCGCTGACAGGGGCGCGCGTGCGGAACGAGTATCCGAAGTCCAACCGGAACATGGACGATGCCCAGCGGGCGTAGCGCACCGGGATCGGGTCTTCCAGGCCCAGGTTCTTACGGATGCGCTGGCGAACCTCCGGTGGCACCGAGGGATTCAGTGCAAGGTCGGAGAGCGGGTCGCCCGGCGCCAGAGCGAGAATGCCGAAGATCACCATACTGATTGCGATCAACGTCGGGATCGCGGTCAACACGCGACGAAGGATATACCTGCCCATCGTCCCCTCTTCCCTGTCTTCCAGCAGTAAGGAGGTACGAGCGCTACGCCGATCCTACCGAAGGAACTACGACTCCCCTGCTAAGCCGCACTCCCTGGTGTGTGACCGAGCGGCGCTTTCCGAATGTCCGTACCGTGGTACGGCCATGATAACACGGATCGGCGCGGTGTCACCCGCTGCACGATCAACCAGCCGGACGAACCGAGGGGGAATGAACTCCCCTGTCTGCGTCGGCGGTCGCTGCACTCACCCTGTCCCTCGTATCCAAGTGTACGCTGTACGTGGCGCCTATGGATGCACACGAGCGCAGATTTTCGGCAAACAGGTTGCCACCAGGTGCTTTGTGGCGACAGGATGGGCATGACCGGCACGTGCTCACCATCAGGGGCCAACACCAACGGAGACGCCCACGTGCTGGGCGTCTCCGGGTGTGGCGGTCCTACGCGTGTACTACTACTTGCGCTTCCAGTTCTTGAGGTCGTGGAGGTCGCTGGACCACGGGGTCGGTGTGTAGCCTGTCAGTGTTGCCGAGGCGGCAGCGACGCCGGCGCGGTGGACGATCGGCACTTCGATGAACTCGTTCACCGAAATATCGTTGATCGCAATGAAGAGCTCTTCCTGCTTCGCCGGGTCGAGCTCGACGCGCGCCTGATCGTGCAGCGCGTCGATTTCCGGGAAGCTGGCGCGGGTGATGTTCGTGCCGGTCCAGTTGTTGGCCTTGGACGCGATGTCGTCCGAGCGGTAGCGCTCCGCCCAGTTGATCGGATACGGGCTGGATGGCCCATTGGTGTACATCTCGAGGTCGGCGTAGAAGTGCGGGTAGGTGTCGGGGTTGCCTGGGTCGGAAGCGAAGAAGATCGCCGCGTCGATGCTCTTGAGCTCGACCTTGAACCCGATCTGTTCCAGGCTCGCCTTGACGATTTCCTGCGTCTTCTGGCGCACCGAGTTGGTTGAGGTCTGGAAGAGCAGGTTGCCGCCGGTTACCCCTACCGAGTCCAGCAAGGCCTTCGCTTTCTCCAGGTTGTATTCCCAGCTGGTGTTCGGTGAGACGAAGCGCCCTGGGGCGTTCAGGTTGTTCGAGGTCGCGACGCCGCCTGCGCCGTAGAGCTGCTCGGCGATGACATCGCGCTGGATCGACAGCGCAATCGCGTTGCGCACCTCTTTCTTTGAGAACAGCGGGTGCTGCGTACTCGGCTCCGAGCGCGCGCCATCGACTTCGGTGTTCGGGTCGGCGAAGTTGATCATGATGCGCTCGGCGCTGGCGCCGGGGCTTGAGATGACGACGCCGGCGCCGGAATCAGCCATCGCCGCGAGGATCTGCGGTTCAACCTGGACGTTCCATGACCAGTCGCCTTCGCCCGTCTCCAGTACAGCGCGCGCCGCCGATGCGGAGTCGCCGCCGCCTTTCAGCTCAACGGTGTCGAAGTAGGGCTTGCCGGGGTCCCAGTACTCGGTGTTGATGTCGTAGAGCACGACGTCGCCGGAGCGGAACTCGCGCACCTTGTACGGGCCGGTGCCGACCGGCTTCAGGTTTGCTTCGGCGTCGCGCGACTTCTCGCCGATATACTCGCCGAAAATATGGCGCGGCAAGATCATGCCGTTCGGGCCAGTGAACACGTCGAACCAAGCTGGGTTCGCCTGCTTGAACGTGATCTTGACGGTAACGTCGTCAACGGCTTCGACCGTTTCGACGCTGGCAAACACGCCCGCGGTGACTGCCGCGGTGGCTTCGTTACTGGCGTACTCCCAGGTGAAGACAACATCGTCGGCGGTGAATGGCTCACCATCGTGCCAGGTGACCCCTTCACGCAGCTTCCAGGTAACTGTCGTGCCATCGGCGCTGACGCCGCCGTTGTCGAGGCTCGGCATTTCCTGGGCTAGCACCGGCATGCCATTGCCATCGACGTCGAAGTCAGCCAGCGGCTCGTAGGCGACGCGCGCGGCGTCGAAGTCCTTCGTGCCGGTCGAAAGGTGCGGGTTGAGGATCGTCGGAGC
>QEUZ01000403.1 GCA_003577355.1 Chloroflexota bacterium
GTCTGACGGGTTGCCCGTCGGTGCGCCGCTGGCTGTCGGGTCCGGGTCGGCGACTGTCGGTGTTGCGACAACGCCGGTCGCTGCGCCCGGGCTTGCCGGTGCATCGTCGCGCACCTCGGGGCCGCTGCAACCCACGAGTAGCCCAAGCAGCAGCATCAGCGCTGTGGTTAGCCGGATTCGTCGTGGCAGTGTACGTTTCATCATCTCCAATGCTACAGGATCGCCCCGCGACTATGCGCCGCCCGATTGACAGCGACTCTATCGTCCTCGCAGACCACCCCCCTGTTCAAAGTCGGAACGGAGCCTGCCGGGTCAAGCGCGCCGCTGCTGGTAACAACGCTCAGGGATGGGGAAGAGACACGCATGCCGCTCACGCGCGAAGAATGGGTACCCCGCTAGATCGGTCGATTCTGCACAAACGGCATCCAGGTTCTACGACCGAGACGTTGTTCCGCCCGCCGGGTGAGCAGCGACTTACCGCTCACGCGGCGCTCGGCGGAACGGCTGGCGCGCTGGATCGTCACCCCGCTCGGACCGGAGATGACCGATGAAGAGATCATCCATCAAGTTCTCGTCATCGTGAAGACGGCCGACTACACCGGCGTGCGCTGGTATACCGACCCGGCTCGCGCCAAGTGGTACGGCAACCTGATGTTCGAATGGTACGGCCCAACCCACGACGCATTCCGCCTGCAGTTCCCGGTGCCAGACAATGTTGAACCAGTCTCCCCCTGGTAGACCGCTCGGCACACATCCTTCCGCACGCGTGCCGGTTGCAGGCGCGCCGGTCGAGTACACTCTCGTCCTGATGTGACAACTGGCAGGGTGTGCCGCTCTCGTCGTCTTGACGTGGCCGGCCGGTGGGAGCGAGATCGCTGCATGGGGGAACGCAACCTGGATAGCGCCACACGAGTCGTCCATGCCGGGGAACGGGTGCACGTTGCGCCGTCGGTTACCTGGCCGATTGCTCCGCCGATTGTCCAGACATCAGTCTATGCCTACCCCGATATTGCGGCGGTCGATGCCGTCCACGAGGGTGAAGCGCCCGGCTACATCTACGGCGGCTACGGCGTACCGAACCAGAGCGCCCTTGAAGCCGCCCTCGCGGAACTGGAGGGCGCGGAAGCGGCTGTCGTGACCACCAGTGGATCAAACGCGATTGCCGTCACCCTGCTGGGCCTTACCGCAGCCGGAAGCCGCGTGGTCGCCGCAATCAACTGCTATGGCGGTACACGCGTCGTGCTCGACCAACAACTGGCGCGCTTCGGCGTTTCCACCACCTACGTCCACCCGGCTGATATCGATGCGGTCATCGCCGCGCTGCACAGCGAGCCTCGACCGGCCCTGTTGTGGGTCGATACCATCGCAAACCCGACGATCCGCGCAACCGACATTCCGTGTCTTGCCACGCTCGCTTCGGATGCTGGCGTACCGCTGGTTGTCGACAACACGTTTGCGACTCCGTACCACGCTCAACCGCTGACGATGGGTGCTGACATCGTGCTGCATTCCACGACGAAGTTCATCGGCGGCCACAATGACTCGCGGGGCGGCGCGATCCTGGCAGACTCCGAACGCATCGCCCAGCTGCGCAGGGTGGCGATCCACTTTGGCGCGATCGGCGCGCCGTTTGAGGCTTGGCTGCAGCTGCGCGGCCTACGGACGCTTGACGTACGCATGGAGCGCTCAAGCGCCAACGCGCTGGCCATCGCGGAAGCCTGCGACGGCCACCCTCACGTGCGCCGGGTGCATTATCCCGGCCTGCCAAGCGACCCTGGACACTCAGTCGCCGTGCGGACGCTGCGACATGGTTTCGGCAGCATGCTGTCGATCGACCTCGGCACGGCAGAACGTGCTCGCGCGGTCGTCGACCGCCTACAGCTCGTCGTCTTTGCGGAGACACTCGGTGGCCTGATGACGACCGTTGTCCACCCGCGTTCAGCGTCATATCGCTCGCTGACTGAGGAAGAGCTAGCCCGCATCGGAGTGAGCCCAGGGCTGCTACGCTTCTCTGTAGGGATCGAAAGCCCGGAGGACCTGGTCCGCGATATCCTGGGCGCCCTGAATAGCCTGGCCTAGCACACTGCAGACGGATCGCTCAGGTCTGTGTCAACGGCCTCAACGGGGGCGCCATTGTTCTCCGTGGAGGTTTTCCGGCGCATGCCTGGCGTCGTCATCGAACCTTCATATCGGATTCATCCCTGCTTCACCGGCCATACCTAGAGTTGCGCCAAGATGAACATACGCCCCGCGTCGATGCTGATGCGAGGCATGATGAATGGAGACCCCGCAATGCGCTCGCCCCGATCGTGGCTGACAATGCTGTCGCTGCGAACTGCGCGTGCTGCCGCTCGGCTGTACGAGCGCCTCAGCACGTTGACCGGACGCCGGTCCACTCCGGCTCCTGTTCCGGTTCCACTGCGACTCACAGACCACGCGCCGCGACGCCGCTCCTGGGTTGACTGATCCCACTGGGTGGGAAGCGACGACGCCCGCGACGTCGCGGGCGCCGGGTAGAGGAGGGTCAACATGGCTACCGTTCTGAGTCGCGACGACCAGATTATCGAACATTGGGGTGTTATCGCCGACGGAGCGTATGTCGCTGAATACCAGACTCGTCAACCTGACCCAAGCCACTGGATCGCCGTCGGCCTCGTCACGCCTGCCGAGCGCATGACCGACCGCTCGATGCCGCGCCTCCTCGTCGGTTCTGGCAAGACCGAAGAAGCCGCCATTCTCGACCTCGAGCTACGCTTGGCCCAAGTCGAGGCTGCACTCGTTTCCTAAGGCGCGCGCAGTACACCGATCCCGGGTACAATCGCCCGCGTTCCAGAACCGGCCGCCCTCGGCGGATGAGTGGAAGGCGACGACATGCACGCGGGCGAGTCCTCCACCAGCGCGTTTCCCTGCATCGTGCCCTACGACGCACAGACCCGGGCCGAATGGCTCCAGTTGACTGTCCCGCTTGAGGAGTATCAGGACCGTCTCGCCCGGGTCCGCTTGGAGATGGCGGCACAAGGGTTAGACGCACTCCTTGTCGTCGGCAACCATGGAGAGCCATCGGGGATTGCCTACCTGACGAATTTCACCCCCCGCTTTGGGACCACCTGGCTACTGGTACCGCTTGATGGCGAGCCTGTCGTCGTCGCTGATGGGTTACTGCACGGCGAGCCAATGCATTCCGTCCTCTGGAACGTCTGGCTGCCCGACTTGCGACCAGCATGGCCACGACCCGGCAAGCCTCCGGGCGCCATCGCCCAGGTGCTGGCCGGCGCCGCGCGCGAACGTGGACTGGCGTCTGCCCGCATTGGCGTCGCCTCGCCAGCGGTCATTTCCTCCGCGCATGCCGATGCCCTGCGGCGCGAGCTTCCCAACGTCACCTGGGCCGATGGCACCGCTGCGTTGATGCGCCCGCGCGCCATCAAGTCGGAGAATGAGATCGCGCTGATGCGACGCGCCTGCGAGATCACCGCTCTGGGCTTGAGCGCCGCCGAAGCCGCATGCCTTGCAGGCCGCACCGAACGTGAAGTGGCCAACATCGCCCACGCAGCGATGTTCAGCGGCGGAGC
>QEUZ01000404.1 GCA_003577355.1 Chloroflexota bacterium
CGCCGACCTTCGTGATGTACTCCTGGATCGCCCGGTAGCGAGCGCCTTCACGGTTGCGCAGGTTGTGGCTCTCGTCAATGAGTACGAGCCGGAAGCCAGGAGGGATACGCTGCAACTCCTCCTGCACCCGGGCGAGGGATACCACCTTGGCATGCAGCCCATAGCGCAAGCGGTGGTCTTCCCACATGTTCACCAGGTTGGCTGGGCAGATGATGAGTGTACCCAGACCGTCATGGTCTTCTTCAAAGACCTTAGCGAGGGCCGTCGCCATCAGGGTCTTGCCCAGGCCGACAACGTCGCCTATCAGCACACCGCCACGCCGGTTCAGGTAGCGGGCCGCGATCTTGACTGCATCGACCTGAAAGTCGAACAACTGGTCGCCGAACACGGCAGGTATGCGGAACTCGCTCAGGCCGGAGCGAGCCTCTTGCGACAGGTGGTAGGCCATCTTCAGATAGATCAGGTAGGGCGGTATCTCGCGCAGCCCGGCCCAGCTCTCGTCGATGATGTCGGCCAAGTCATCGGAGATGTCGAGGCACCACCGGTCTTTCCAGCGGTCGTTGAACCAGTCCTGCAACTTGCGCGCGGCGTCTTCCTCGACGACATCGACATTCAGCTCGCCCTGCTTGACCAGCCCGGACATGGTGAGGTTGCTGCTGCCGACAAACCCAACGAGTGGCGCGAAGTACTCGTCACGTTCGAAGAGGTAGAGCTTGGCGTGCAACGGATAGCGCAAGTGCAGCTTCACCCGCAGCTTGCGGCTACGCAAATGGGCGCTGAGGCGGCGCAAACCGGCTTCATCCTCAGTGCTCGGAGCGCCGAAGGCGAGCTGCTCACGAAACTCCTCGGCCACCTGCCGCTTCAGCCGGGCGACGGTGCTCAGGTCGATGCCGCCATTCTCGGCGCCGAGACGCAACGCATGGCGCAATGTGTCCTTCGGAGATTCGTGCATCCCAATCAGCAGCCGGCAGCAGGAAGCATCGTCACCGGCCCAGTCGTCGATCATCTCATCAATGAGTTGCCAGCCACGCAGGTTGAAGTAGCCCACACAGAAATCAGCGCGGTGCGCTGTATCAAGCGCCTCGCGCAGCGCTGGAAGCAAAGACGTGGAAATATTGTCGAAAATACGCGGCATCGAGATCCCACCACAAATGCGATCCGTACCCCATTATATGGGCAACGATAACCCCACACGGGCCGAGCCCTGGCGCTCTCGCGCAGGGCGTGGCCAGCCAGACGCGCCCTTGCGCTCGTCGGGCGTAGCGCACGGAGGTACGGCACGGGCAAGCTGGAGCCGGCTGCAGGTTAGCCCTGCGTTTCGCCCCTGCTACCAAGCATGTCGCGAAACAGTGCGTCGACAGGTACACGAATCGGCAAGGTGAGTGACACGAGGTCCATCCCTCGGGTGAAGACACGCGCGTAGGCGGACCGCTTGGTGACACGGTCGTGGCCCGGGATACTGGGAGAGACGACCTCTGCGATCAGGTCAGGAACACCGCAAATGCGGCCGCCTTCCCAGATGTTCAGGCGCTCCACGCGGACGACGACGAAGCCCGGCTGCACGGGTTCGACCCTCGCGCGTGATTAGCCCGACATTGGCGCGCAGCGTTCTGCGCTTGCAGGTCCGCTCGACATCTGTCTCATCGACACACGCGAGCAACGGTATGCTGCCCGCTCGGCCTGAGATGACGACACGCGGTTCGCTGCGCTAGTGCGAGGCTATGGGGTCGTTGCCGCCCCTGCAGACAGTTCGAGCTCACGCTGCAACTCCAGCGCGGCCTGAGGCGCCACTACGGCATACGCTCTCCCGCGTCCGTCTGCGGTCACACGCCGGGGAACGCACGCTTCGCTGCACTTGGCAAGAAATACCCACGGACATCCGCCACGCTGCCATGCGCACTGCTGTCGATCGTTTGCATCACCATGTCCGTGGAGCTGGCTATCGACTCTGGGCCTTTCACCAGCCGGAGCCTGGGGCGCAAGCAGAGCGCGGGGCAGGCATGTCCGATACCTGGCCCCGCGCTGTCATGCGACGATATCGTCTTATTGCAACGTTTTGATGTAGGCGATGATGTCCGCAATCTGCGCGTCGTTCAGGATCCCGTTGAACGTCGGCATGATCGGGGGGAAGCCTTTGTGCACCTTGGCGTTTGGGTCGACGATCGATTCGTGGATATAGTCGGCGTCGGCAGTGACCGTTTCCCCGCTCTCCAGTTGCACCTGGCTCCCATACAGGCCCTTCCAGGTTGGGCCGACGAGGGTCGAGCCGTCGATCGAGTGGCAGGTGATGCAGTTCGCTTGGGCAAGCGCCTTGCCTGCCTCCGCGTCTCCCTCGCCACTCGGCGGTTGGGTCGCTGCCCCGCCGGTCGTGGCGGTGGGTGCGGGAGCGGCGCTGGTGGCGGTGGGGCTGGGCGTATCGTCATCGTCTCCACCGCAACCGGCAGCGAGTGCCAGCACGAGGATGAACACCCCAGCAACCAACACGTGTCGTTTCATCACCTCACTCCTCTTGCATACGGGCGTATCGTTTGCACGGCCGAGCGCCGTCTCAACCCCAACGTTACGGATGCATGTCTTTCATCTTCCAGCCGGTAAGCATCTCGTCCCAGGTCATTATCTCACCCATGCGCATCATCGCGAAGGTATTGGCGGCTTCCGACGTCGTAAACGCGCTCACGCCGCTGCCCATTGGGGTGACGACATCCATGCTCACGACATAATGCGCCTGTGTTGCGTCGATCCATTCCTTCGTATCGTAATCATGCACCCAGGCGCGTGACGAACCCAAGCCCTCTTCCTGGACGACGGTGATCAGTTCACCAATATCGTCGAAGACTTGCGCCTTCCCGTCCGCATCGACGAGCCCTGCGGCAAAGCGCTCGTCGGAGATAATCATGTGGCAGCGGGTGCATTCGGTTTTGCCGTACTCGATATCGGGCGGCTCATCCGCACTGGCCTCGTCGCCGCAACTGGCGAGGACGAAACTCGCGATTAGGACGAGAACCGGCAACCCCCTGAGCCAGATCCGATATCTTGCATGATACGTCGACGCCATTGTCGACCCCTCTCTAGCGAATATCCGTGCGCTTGAACAGCACGTACCCCAACGGCAACGGCGCCAGGACCCAGACCAGTTCCAGAGCGAGGAGCAACGGTGTGAGCCGGCTCCCGAAGCGGTCGGTTGCGTAGGCTCCGGCCGGGCCAAGCACATTCAACGAGGTTTGCAGCAGGTCAACCGCCAGTAGCTTGTAGGTATCCAGTGGGTTGACAACCGTCAGCCCAAGCAGCGTGGCGGGGGACAGTTCCATCACCAGCGACGACCCCATCAACCCGAGGTCGCCGATGATGATGAACCCCAACCAGAGGGTGACGGCAATGCCCAGGGCAGCGGACGATTGCGCCGAAAAGCTCGATATCAGGTAGCCGACCGACAACATGCCAAGCCCCAGCAACGCCGTCAGCACGACCAGCAACAGGAAGTTCCCGCCACTGCCGCCGCTGCCGCGCAGCGCCATGACAATGCCGGACCAACCGAACCCGAAGAGCAGCATAGCCAGTA
>QEUZ01000405.1 GCA_003577355.1 Chloroflexota bacterium
CGCTGGTAAAAGGCCGGGCGTGTAAGCTGAACGCCGTCGTCGGCCAGGCTCTCTAGCCCGAATTGCACGTAGGTGGGCACGATCCGGACGTCATACTGCCGGACCCAATCCGCGGGGAGATCGCACGTGCTGTCAGTCATGACCAGGATCTTCGCCATTACGTATCCTCCTCGCGGCTGGGCAGCGCCTCGCAGACGATAATGCCCATCGCCTCCGGGCCGATGAGCGCGCCGAGGCTGGGGTTGTACTGCACGACCGGAAACTCGTGGCGCGGAAATTCCAGCGCCAGCCGTTCCAAGAGCAGGCGGGTTTGCTCTGTAGGATGGGGGGTGTGCTGGACGATCACCAGGCGCTCGACATCCGAAAACTCGATCACGAACTCCACGAGCCGGTCGATGGCCTGAGCGGGCGTGCGCACTTTTTCGATCGGAATCAGCTCGCCGTCTTCGATCGTCAGCAGCGGTTTGACGTCTAGCATCGATCCCAAAATGACTTGGGCTTCGGTCAGCAGGGCGTTATAGCGAAGGTACTCGAGCGACTCGAGATAGAAGACCGAGTAGATGCGCGACACCATGCCGCGCACGGTGTGCACGATTTCGTCGAGGCTTGCGCCGTTGGCTGCCGCGCGGGCGGCTTCCTCGGCCAGCATGGCCAGCCCAACCGACGTGGTCATCGAGTCGATGACCTCGATCTCGCAGCGGCCCAGCAGCGTGCGTGTGGCTTGTTTGGCGTTTGACCACAGATCGCTCAAGCCACGCGACAGGTGAATCGAGACGATCTGGTCGGTCTGCCGGTTGAGACGGGCATACAACTCCGCGAACGTGCTTGGCGAGGGGGGGACGATTTGAACCGGGCCGCGATCGCGCGCCAGTGTACGAAAAAACGTTTCGGTGTTGATGTCGATACCATCACGGTACGACTGCGCGGACATGCGAAGCGTTAGCGGGATAATCTCGATTTGGTAGCGATCGATAACGCCCGGATCGAGGAACTGCGCCGAACTGTCCGTAACGATCCGCACTCTCCCCACGACGGCCTCCGTGCCGGTCTGGCAGTGCCAGGTTATTCTGCGCCGAGAATGAGATGATAATGGGGCTGTCCCCCGAAGACAATCTCGAACTCAAGCGAGTCGTACACTTTGCTCAGAGCGCTGACCAGGGCTTCGACTTCGGCGCGGTCCATCCCGTTGCCGTAATACAGTGTGACCAGCTCGTGTTCGTCGGCATGCATATGCTCGAGCACGGTGCGCACGACTTGCTCCAGATCGTTGCCCGCTGCCGACAGGGCGCCGTCCACCAGGCCGATAAGCTGTCCCTCGCTGACCTCGACGCCGTTTAACTCGACGCTGCGCGTGGCAGTCGTGATCTCGCCGGTCACGACATCATCCTTGGCCTGCTCCATAGTGCGTGCGGTTACGGTCAGGTCGCCCTGCGGATCGTAGGGCAGCAGCGCGCTGATCCCCTGCGGCATGCTGCGCGTCGGCACGACAATGACATCCTGGTCCACCGCCAGCCGGGCGGCTTGCTCGGCAGCCAAGATGATGTTCTTGTTGTTGGGCAACACGATGACTTTGCGGGTCGGCACGCGTTGGATCGCTTCGAGGATTTCCTGTGTGCTGGGGTTGTTGGTCTGCCCACCCATGACCAGTTCGGCAGCGCCAAGCTGGCGAAATACCCGAGCCAGTCCCTCGCCTGAGGCAACCGCAACAACCCCGATATCATCTTCTCCCAGCTCGAAGGCCGGGACGATCTCTTCTGACGCGTCGCTGGGGTTTGCGCTGGCAGTCCGCTCGCGCAGATAGTCCTGGTACTGTTCCTGCATATTCTCGACCACAATGTCGCTGAGTGTGCCGAGGCTGACCGCGTAGCTGAGCGGGATGCCCGGATCGTGCACGTGAACGTGCACTTTGACCGCCTGGTCGTTGCCGACCACCAGCGTGGACCACCCCATGGCGTCGATGGCCGAGCGGATCACGCCGACGTTGAGGTTGCGACCTTTGATAATGAACTGCACATCGTAGCCATAGCCCAGTTCATCCTCGGGGGCCAGGGCTGCTGCCAGGTCTTCTACCGCGGCGGGGGCAGCCGCGGGGATCTCGATCTGCTTGCCGCGCAGGCTCTGTGCCATCCCCTCAAGGATGTACACCAGGCCGCTGCCGCCGGAATCGACTACGCCGGCTTTCTGGAGGATAGGAAGCATCTCCGGGGTGCGGGCGAGGGCATCTTTGGCGCGCTGGACAATGCGGTCCATCAGGTCGGCAATGTCGCGGTGGGAGGTGCACGCGGCTTCGGCTTCTTCAGCGGCTTCACGGGCGACGGTCAGAATCGTGCCTTCGACCGGCTTGATAACACCGCGATAGGCCGTGTCCGACGCCTCGCGCAAGGCGCGGGCCAGCAGTTCGCTGTCGAATGTCGCGTGGTCGCGCAGGGCATGCGCGAAGCCCTGCCAGATCTGGGAGAGGATGGTGCCGGAATTGCCACGCGATCCCATCATCGCGCCGTGGGCGATCTTGGCGGCGACCTGCCCGACGTGGTTGCCATCGTAGGTGCCGGCTTCCTGGAGCGCGTTGCGCATCGTCATCAGCATGTTCGTGCCCGTATCGCCATCCGGCACAGGAAAGACATTAAGCTGATTCACCTGCGCGTGGTGCTGATCGAGCCAGTCGCGCCCGGCCTGCACCAGGCGGCGGAGCATCTGCCCGTCAACTGCCAGCGTCTCTTGCGATGGGCTTTCTTCAACTGTCATGAGCGGGATTGCACCTTCAACTGTCGCGGCTGACACGCAGCCCTTGCACGTGAACGTTAACCTGGCCGACCGGGACGCCAATGCTCTGCTCGACGGTATAGCGCACTGCGTTAATCAGGCTGGTGGCAACCGACGCGATGCGCGTGCCGTACTCGATGATGACATACACGTCGATGATCACCTGTCCATCTTCCTGGCGCACCTGGATGCCCCGGTTGGGGTCCCGCGTGATGCTCGCCGCAATATCCGAGGCGAGATTGGGCGACGCCATGCCAACGACGCCGTATGTTTGCAGGACAGCGTGACTCGCCAACGTCGCGATTGCGTTGGGCGAAATCTCGATCGTGCCGTGAGGCGTTTCGTTGATCGTCATTGCTTCCGTCTCGCGTGTGTCCAAACGTGCGGGGACCGCACAGCGGCAACACCCGCCGCAGTGGTCAAACGCAACAAATGCCACATGCCCTGTGTTGGTAACAACACCGGTACGCCCGCGCAGTCGCGGCTTGGCCGAGCGGACCCTATTCTATCCGCCATCGCGGCTGATTACTAGGGCAGACCCCACGCGCTGCGAACGCGCCGCTTGTGCCAAATCTACCCTTGCATCTGGCTGCTGTGTATGGTAGCATGGCCGGGTCTACTTACGCAGGTGTCCGAGGAACCTCTGATGGCCAAGTGCGAGATGTGCGGTAAGACACCGCAATTTGGACATAACGTTAGCCACTCGAACCGGCACACTAAGCGCCAGTTTCGGCCAAATATTCAGCGCGTCAAAGTCGTCGAGAACGGCCGTCTGGTG
>QEUZ01000406.1 GCA_003577355.1 Chloroflexota bacterium
GAGGAGCAGCGGTACTTCGCGCATATCTCGATCCAGGCAGGGGCCGCGATGGTCATGGGTTCGCACCCGCACTGGGTGCAGGCGGTTGAAACCTATATGGGGCGGCCGATCATCTATTCGCTTGGCAACTTCGTCTTTGACCAGGAGTGGTCGCTGGAGACCAAGCAAGGCATGATCTCCCATGTCTGGATGCAAGGCGATAAGCCGCTGAAGATCGACCTCGTGCCAGTGCTCATTGAGGACTACCACCGGCCACGGTTGATGGATAACTGGGAAGCCGCGCCAGTGCTCGAACACGTCTGGGAAGCCAGCGACTGGATCATCAACAACGGTTAGCCGGTTGACTCCTATTCCCGTAAACGACCGTAGCGGCGCATCACCTCGCGTAAGCGGTCGTGCGGGATGGCGTGCGACACATTGCCATCACGGCCCACCATCGTCTCTGCGGCGACCAATGCGTTCAGTACCGCTTCGCTGGTTGCTTCGATCGTGGCGCGAAACACCGGGTCGATCAAGCTATCGTTGAAGGCGCGCGTTGTGCGAAACGGTGTGAGATCGCCACGCTGCACCCGGTTTTCGGGAGCGTTGGAAAAGGCGAGCAACAGGTCGCCGGAGGATTGCCCGCCGATTGCGCCAACGCGCGACAGGCCGAGCATGCCGCGCTTGCACAGGCGGCGCAATTGGCGGTCGGACAGTGGCAGGTCGGTGCCGATGATGACGATGACCGAACCCTCTTTCTCCGTCTGCGGCTGAGTAGCGGCGGGCTGCCCGCGCTCGAACGTCAGGTCGGTGATCTCCCTGCCAACGGGCACGCCATCGACTAGCAGGTCTTGGCGAGCGCCGAAGTTGCCCTGCACCTGCACCCCGATGTGATATGTGACTCCATCGAACTCGACCATGCGCGACGATGTGCCGACGCCGCCCTTGAAACCGAACAAGTTCATGCCGGTCCCGCCGCCAACACAGCCTTCGGCGACCGGGCCGCCACGGGCGCTGTCGAGCGCCGCGAAAACGTGCTCCCGCCGCACGTGCTGTCCGGCGCAATCGTTCAAGAACCCATCGTAGGTTTCTGCTACCACCGGAACAACGAAATACTGCGTACCCAGGCCAGGTTCGTTGGCGACCAGCCAGTCGACAGCGGCATGGTGTACCGCGCCGACCGAAAAGGTGTTGGTGATCAGGATCGGGGTTTCCAGCAGGCCGTACTCATCGACCTGTGAGCGGCCAGTGATCTCCCCTGCCCCGTTCATGACTTCAATCGCGGCGGGGATGAGCTGCTGGAAGACCGAGCCGTCGTGTGGGTGGATCGCGGTGACGCCGGTACGGGCCGGGCCCGTGCCTGGCTCCAGGGCGCCGCTGCCGTGGACCACTGTGCTGTGCCCGACGCGCACGCCCGGAACATCGGTGATCGCGTTCAGCGCGCCAGGCGGCATGACGCCAATCGTGATCCCCAAGTCTCGCAGGCGAGGACGACCCTGGCTGACGCTCATCGCTGGTCCCCTTCCGGGTGCTGCGGCCGGCTGGTTGTTGCGCTCGATGGCGCGCTCGCCGCGACTGGCTGGCGAACTCGTTCGTGAACGCGCATCGCAACGATTTGACAATGGTACAGGTTCGGGCTAGAGTAGGGATAACAGCCAGTGGTCAGACCAGTTCAGAGGCAGGCGTGGCCATGCGAGACGCTGCTGTCGACGAACGTGACGGACGCGCGCGACTGTTCCATCAGGTCGTCGTTGACCTGTGCCGGCTGATCCGCGATGGGCAGTTTCGCGTGGGGGCGCGCTTGCCAGCGGAACGGGAACTGGCGGAGCGCCTGGGGGTGAGCCGACCCTCGTTGCGCGAGGCGCTGCGGGCGCTGGAGGTCTCTGGCATTGTCGAGTCCCGCCATGGTGGCGGCACGTACGTGCGTGATGCGTTTGATCCTGGCTTCATCTCACCGCTGGCCCTGGCGCTCGAAGCAACCGGCGATGCTACGGGGGACCTCTGGGAAGTGCGCATTGTTTTTGAGCCGCCAATTGCGGCGCGCGCAGCAATGCGGGCAGGCGCCGATGACCTCACGCGCTTGGAGGCGCTTGTAGAGCAGATGTTCGAGCTTGCGCCCGACCTCGCGCGGAACGACCACATTCTGGCGGTAGACCGCGAGTTCCACGCTGCAATTGCCAGAGCATCCGGTAATAGCGTTGCCGTGCGCGTCGTACAATTGATCAACCAGGTCCTGTTCGATAGCCGCCGGCACTTTACGACCTCGTTGGAACGCCGCTTGCAAGCATGCGCGCGACATCGCGAGATGTTCGACGCTATCCGCGGGCGCGACCCGGTGGCAGCTCGCGATGCCATGCTGCTGCACTTGCACGAAGTTGAGGACTACATTCTGGGCGGGCTCGACGGGAAGCACCGCCGCGGGTTGGAGAGGGGTGATGCCGTCGCCGATGCGCGCCATCTGGCGGCGGAGCAGTGGGTGCAGGCAAGTGGTTCCGGCATGTTTGCCGGGGAGGCGAAGGAGGGGAAGATCTCATAGGCTCGCACAGAACGTGCGTCGTCGTTCCCAGCTTGCTCACACGTTGAGGAGGAGGAACCAGATGGATCAGAACCTGGCAACCCGTTGGGTAACCCGCCGAACGGTGCTGAAGTCGGCACTGCTCGCCGGCGGCTCGGTCCTCGCCGGTGGCCTTCTGGCCGCCTGTGGCGGTGATGACGACGAGAGCCCCACAGCAACGAGCGCCCCCGCCGCCGCGACTCCCACTTCCGCGCCCAGTGCGCCCACCGCGACCACGGCGGCAGGAGAACCCACCGCGACGACACCCAGCGCAGCGCCGACCGCTACTCCGGCCGGCGACCAGCCCAAGCAAGGCGGCACATTGCGGCTCGGCTTTGGGTTGCAGCAGATTCTCAGCCTGGACCCGCCGCGGGTGCAGATCGGTATCGTGGCCGGCGAATTGCTCACCAACCTGTTCTCTTCGCTGGTCCAGTTCGACGAATCGCTCGCCGTTATCCCCGACCTGGCTGAGTCGTGGGACATTTCGGACGATGGTCTTGAATACACCTTCAACCTGCGCGAGGGCCTGAAGTTCCACAACGGCGACCCACTCCTGGCGGAAGACTTCGTCTACACCTACGAGCGCACCAAGTCGGAGGAGCTGGCTTCACCGCATGCCAACAAGCTGCGGAACATCACCACAGCCGAGGCCGTCGATGACCTGACGTTCAAGCTGACCTTCTCGGCCGCATTCGGGCCGTTCCTGGCTGTGGCGTGCAGCCGTGGCCCAGGGCGTGCGCTGACTCCGGTGCCACGGCGGGCGGTGGAGGAGCTGGGCAACGACGAATTCAACCTCAAGCCGGTTGGGTGTGGTCCGTTCATGCTGGTACCGGAGACGATGGACCCCGGCGTCGGGTTCGAGATGGTCGCCTTCGAAGACTGGTACGGCGGCCGGCCAAATGTCGACAAGATCGTTGTAACGCTCATCCCAGAGCCATCGAGCCGCGTCAACTCCCTTGAAGCGGGCGACATCGACATGCTTGACATCATCCCGCCGCAGGG
>QEUZ01000407.1 GCA_003577355.1 Chloroflexota bacterium
GCCGCCTCGCAGCAGGCCATCGTTGCGCAATGTCCAGAACACATCCAGCGTCGCATCGTAGAACAGGTCGAGCATACCGCCGGCCTCGTTCGTCAGGTAGACCACATCGATCAGCGCGCCGCTATCGGCCTGCACCAGTGTGCCCTCGCCTCGCATCGTGATCCGATAGGCGTCGAGCGTGCCGAAGGTCACGGTAACCGAGTTGCCGTCGGTGATCAGCACATCGCGCGCCTGCCCGAGATCGTAGATCGTTAGGGCAACGTGGTTCTCACGGTTGATGATGTAGGCGTTGTTGCCAGCGTTCGGCACCCGCGCGCCAAGCCAGGTTGCGCCATCTTGCCAGAGGCCGGATGTCAGGCTGTACTTGCGCGGCAGGTGCACCTCCTGCCAGCCGGCAGCCGTCGCGATCGCCAGGATGTCGGCGATGCTCGGCCGCGCTCGCGCATTCGGTAGCATGCCGGTCCACATCAGCGCCTGGTGCGATTCGCAGACGGGGTCATCGTCGCACTCGTGGATACCGCCCAGCGCCAGGTGGGAGCAGTCGAACCCCAGCGAGGGCTGGTCGTAGACATTGCGCGCCTGGGGCTGGTCGCTGAGATGGTCATCGCCCTCGCGGTCAGCGTGGTCAGCGTGCGCGTGGTTGCCACTGATCGGGAACTGACCAAACTGCTCGAACGCCTTGATCGACATGTTCGCCCCGCCGACCAGCGCCGGGTCGATGTGGTAGTAGGGGTCGCTCTGCTCGTCGCAGGTCGGGACCGGCTGGGCCGCCGCGACACTCGCGTTCAAACCAACGGCGTGCCCCATCTCATGCAGCAGGATCGTCAGCAGGTCGATGCTCGGGCCTGTGCCGTTGTAGCCAACTTCCAGGATCTCCGGCGGTGCGCCGTTGAACGCCTCGATCTGCTCCGCTGGGTGGGTGTCGCGGTAGAGGCGTGGGGTCATGTCGTACTCGTCATCATCGAACGGGGTCGGGTCGTACCAGAACGCCATGTCGGCCGGCACGCGGACAATTGCGGCCGTCGGGCGCCCGTTGGCGTCGATGTTGGTCGTTTGCGCCGAGGGTAACCCCCCGACTTTCCAGGCCACCCGGATATCGAACAGGTGCGAATCCTGAAAGATCGTGGCCCAATAGGCGGCGGCAACCTGCACCAGGAAGAGCATCTCATCGGTGCGTGGCACGCCGCCCGGGCAGGCGGGATAGCTCGGGTCGCTGCACGGGTCGACCGCACCGGGCACTGTCGGGTCGTAGACGACGCTCAGGTCGATCGCTTCCGCCCGCTGGGCGGGCATCAGCGGGAGCAGCGAGAAGACAAGCAGCCCGACAAGCGCCAGGCCGACGCCTCTGCGTACCGTGTTTGACTGTGTACAACGCTGCCACAACATTGCCGTCTCCTGTCCCGCTACCGCACCTATCTGCCTGCGTCACCACTCCATCTGTTGGGTAGACAGGGGACAGGCGAATGTCTTACAGATTTCGCGGTCGATGTTTCGAACCTGCCCGTACAATCTCTTCGGCCCTGAGGTACAGCGTGGAAGGACGCGATCGTGGAAACAACCGCGCGGGAGATCGACGCTAACGGGACGCGACTCTACGTCGAAACAACGGGCAGTGGCGCGCCGCTGGTTTTCGTCCACGGCTTCTCGCTGGATACCCGCATGTGGGACGACCAGTGGGAGCCATTCGCCGAACGCTTCCGGGTGATCCGCTACGACCTGCGCGGCTTCGGCCGCTCGGCGCAGCCAACCGACCAGTACTACCGCCACGCCGATGACCTGGCGGGGCTGCTCGACGCGTTGGAGATCGAACGCGCCCACGTCGTTGGGCTATCGCTGGGTGGCGCGGTAACACTGGACTTCGCGCTGGCGCATCCGGGTCGAGCGCACTCGATCGTCCTCGTGGACGCAGTCCTGCCCGGCTTTAGCACGCCGGACCTGGACGAAGCGATCCGCGCTGTGTGGGGTCCCGCGCGCACGCTACCGTTGGACGCAGTAAAGGAACTCTGGCTTGGGTCGCCGTTGTTCGCTGGCGCGATGGCCGACCCAGTGGTGGCCGAGCGCGTGCGGCGCATGGTTACGGAATTCTCCGGCTACGGCTGGGTTGCCCGTGACCCTGGCCGCTGGGTCGAGCCGCTGGCATCTGGCCGTTTGGGGGAGATTCAGGCGCCCGCACTGGCAATTGTCGGTGAAGGCGACCTGCCCGGCTTCCACGCAATCGCCGAGCGTATCGCCGCCGAAGTCCCCGGCGCGCGCAAGGCTATCCTACCCGGCTGCGGTCACCTCCCCAACATGGAAGCGCCGCATGCGTTCAACGCTGCGCTGGCGGAGTTTTTGGGTGGTGAAAAGTAGCCCTCACCCCCCGTCCCCCTCTCCCGTCGCCACGGGCGAGGGGGTGCCTCGTGTGATGTTGGGCTGTTTCTTCTCAGAATTCGTGGTGTCGACGTGCATGAGGACTCACCCCTACAGACACTGGACACCCCCTCGCCCGTGGCGACGGGAGAGGGGCCGGGGGTGAGGGCCCCAGCAGTTGACAGCCCCGTACCAACCGGTGACAGTTCCCCCGACGGCGGGAATGCATCAAACCCCTGTCACCTGTCATCTGTTGCCTGTCACCTACGGAGGAGCCGTGAGCGAGGTATTTGGGAACTGGGATTTCGGGTTGAACGCCGAGCAGGAGGAGCGCGCGGCGCGGCTGCATGCGGAGAGCATCATCATCGACACCCTCTTTCAGGGGCCGTGCGGCTACCGCTCCTTTAACGAGGAGATGACCGCGCAGCTGCAGGCGGAGTACGCCCGCCACGGCAACCCGATGAAGGGGCTCTACAGCGCGATGAAGCTGCCGATACGCCTGGCGGTCGATGGCGTGTTCCCGGAGTTCGAGGCGTGCTGGAAGGCGTCCGGCATCACCGCCGGCAACCGCCAGACCGGCGGGTTGAGCGTGGCCGAGGCGTTCGAGTTCTTTGCGCTGAACCAGGCGCAGTTCGACCGTTTGCCCTGGCTGGTCAAGGCCACTAAAGCCGAGGACATCCGCCGCGCGAAGGCGGAAGGCAAGTGCGCCGGTTTTGTGAGCATGCAGAACACGGTGGATATCGGGCTGGAACTGGACCGCCTGAACCAGTACTACGACATGGGCATGCGCATGATCCAGCTCACCTACAACTCGGTCAACTTCGTGGGCGGCGGCTGTACCGACCGGGTCGATTGCGGCGTGACCGACTACGGCGTGAAGTTCATCAAGCGCATGAACGAGCTTGGCATCATTGTCGACATCAGCCACTGCGGCAAGCAGACAACGCTGGATGCCTGCGCGCTGTCAACCGCGCCGGTCGTCGCCTCGCACAGCTCGGCCGAGGGGGTGCACAAGCACGACCGCGCCAAGAGCGACGAGGAACTGAAGGCCATTGCCGCGACAGGCGGCTACATCGGCGTCTACCTGGTCTCGATGTTCCTGAGCGATAAGCCGGTCTCGACGATTGAAGACTTCCTCGACCACGTCGATTACATCGCCAACCTGATCGGGCCGGAATACAT
>QEUZ01000408.1 GCA_003577355.1 Chloroflexota bacterium
ACGGAAGGGATCATTCCGGCGCTTGAATCTGCGCATGCGGTTTCGCTCGCTGCTGAGGTAGCCAAGG
Organism: Chloroflexota bacterium; assembly: GCA_003577355.1. Classification (GTDB taxonomy): domain Bacteria; phylum Chloroflexota; class Chloroflexia; order Thermomicrobiales; family CFX8; genus CFX8. The sequence goes on from QEUZ01000408.1 coordinate 68, forward strand.
CGTATCGACCCGAGCAATCAATTCTCATCAACCTGTCCGGTCGCGGCGACAAGGACATGCACACCGTCGCAAATGCACTGGGGGTGACACTGTGACAGCTACACATGCCGCGCCTCGCCTCACCAACACACGCCTGACGCGCACCTTCGAACAGCTGCGGGCGCAACGTCGTGCAGCACTACTGCCGTTTGTGACTGCTGGTTGGCCAGAGCTTGCGGACACGGAGCGTTTGGTTCCGGCTCTGATCGAAGGGGGCGGCGACATCATCGAAATCGGCGTCCCGTTTTCTGACCCGATCGCGGATGGCCTGACGATCCAGCGCACAAACCAGCGCGCGTTGGAGAATGGCGTGACGCCCAGAATGGCACTGGAGATGGTCGCGCGTATGCGGGCAAATGGCGTTGTCGCGCCGATCCTCTTCATGGGATACTACAACCCAGTCTTCCAGTATGGGCTGGATGCATACGCGGCCAAGTGCGCCGAAGTCGGTGTCGATGGCCTGATCATCCCGGACCTGCCGCCGGAGGAGAGCGATGCGCTGCTCGAAGCCTGCGTCTCTCACGGCATCCACCTCATTTACCTGCTCGCTCCAACGAGTACGCCGGAGCGCGTGCAGGCTGTTATTGAGCGTGCCAACGGGTTTATCTACCTCGTGGCTGTCACCGGCGTCACCGGCGCTCGTGGGGAGCTCGCCGAGGGATTGGCCGATTACGTCGCACGGGTGCGGCGGCACACCTCTATACCGCTAGCCATCGGCTTCGGCATCTCAACGCGCGAGCACGTCGCGCGAGTCGAGAAGCTGGTCGATGGCGTCATCGTTGCCAGCGCGCTTCTCAACCACCTTGAACATGTGAAACCAGACGACTTGCCGGCGGAAGCGAAAGGGTTTGTCCAGGCGCTCCGCGGCGACTAGACGAGCGGGTGTGTGGTCGCCCGCGGAGAGTGCAGGACAGAACAAATGACCAACTGCCGGGCGATCCGAGGCGCGACAACCGTCGAATCGAACACCGCGGAAGATATTCTCGAAGCGACTGAGGAGCTTCTTCGCACATTGATCGCAATCAATGACCTTGATCCGGATTCCATCGTGAGCTTCTTCTTTACGACGACAAGCGATCTCAATGCGACCTTTCCAGCTGTTGCAGCCCGCAACATGGGGCTGGACCAGATTCCTCTTATGTGTGCGCACGAAATGAATGTGCCCGGAGCGCTTGACCATGTCGTTCGGGTCATGATGCACGTGAACACTACGAAAACGGCTGCCGAGATGCAGCACGCATACCTGCGCCGTGCGCGCGAACGGCGGCCGGAATGGGGGCGCGAGCCGGTTCCCGCTCACGCCTAGCAATAGCAGCACATCCGACGCGGTGCTGGGAGCCGCGCATCGGGCAAAGCAGTCGGGGAGGGATACACGTCATGATTGTCATTATGAAGATTGGCTACACGCAAGAAGAGCTAGAACGTGTTATCGCGCGGATCGAGGAGGCTGGGTTACGGACACACCTCTCGGTCGGTGAGAGCACAACGATCATCGGCGTTGTTGGTGTGCCGATCCCACCGGAGCTGCAGTCCGACCTCGAAGTGGTCGACGGGGTCGATAGCGTCCTGCGCGTGACCAAACGGTACAAGCTGCCCAGTCGCGAGTTCCACCCGGAGCCAACGAAGTTCAAGGTGCGCGATGTGACGATCGGTGGCGATGAGGTCGTGGTCATCGCCGGGCCGTGTTCAGTCGAGTCAGCGGAGCAGACCTTGTCGACGGCACGCGCGGCACGTGCCGCTGGCGCGTCGATCTTGCGCGGGGGTGCGTTCAAACCGCGCACATCGCCGTATGAGTTCCGTGGGCTGGGCGAGGAGGGACTGAAGATCCTTGCCGAAGCGCGCGCAGAAACCGGCATGCCAATCATCACCGAGGTGCTCACGCCGTACGACCTGGACCTCGTCTCCCGATACACCGACATTCTGCAAATCGGAGCGCGCAATTGCCAGAACTTCTTGCTGTTGGAGGAGGCCGGCAAATCGGGCGTCCCGGTCATGCTCAAGCGCGGCATGAGCGTCCAAATCGAGGAATGGCTCTCAGCTGCTGAGTACATCATGGCGCAGGGTAACCCCAACGTGTTGTTGTGCGAGCGTGGCATCCGTACCTTCGAGACGGCCACCCGTAATACGTTTGACTTGAACGCGATTCCCGTCATCAAGCGCCTCAGCCACCTACCGATCTTCGCCGACCCGAGTCACGGCACTGGCAAGTGGTATCTGGTGCCGGCCATGTCGCTCGCTGCCATCGCTGCCGGCGCAGATGGGCTCATGATCGAAGTGCACCCCAACCCGGACCACGCCAAGTCGGACGGCGGGCAATCGCTGACGATCGAGAACTTCAACAAGCTCATGCCGCAGGTGCGCGCTGTCGCAGGAGCGGTGGGACGCAGCGTCGCGGCCGAAGCGGTGCCTGTGTAATTCGCTGCAGTTGGCTTGCGGAACGGAGCGCGCCCGGTGTTCCGCGTCGCGCTCCGTCGCTTGCCGCTGTCCGAATGGAGCGACGACCACAGCACACGCTGTGTCACGAGGATCGCTCGATGCGCTCGGTAGACGCCGACATACCCTTCAGCGACGTGGTTGACGCCGCCGCAGGGACTGCGCGTGTTGGCGGTAGTGGTCGGTCGCAGGCTTCAATAGCTCGGCGGAGAGGTATGGGGACTGCTCCAACAGCTCCATGAGCTCGAAGTGGGCTTGCTCAAAGTAGTCCAGTGCGTCATCAACTGGTAGACCCGCAAACTCGGCCAGCCGCTGTGCATTCCATGCGTCTCGTTCGGGTCCGCTGAGCGGTGGCCAGGATTCCGGCAAGCCCTCGCTGAGGTCGAGCAGCACGCGGGTGAGCTCCTCGTCCCAATTGGCAACGTGTATGGCAATGTCTCGGGCAGACCAGCCATCTGGAGGCGCTGTCGCGCGTCGTTGCGCTGGGATTGCGTGCAGCGCCCGGCGAAGGTCGAGCCAATCGGCAGAGACGCGCTGAAGCAGTTTGAGTCGCTCGCGTATTGGTATTGCCATCCCAGCTTCCGATCGTCATGAGAAGATCGACCAAGTGGTCCACCCACCGCCCACTGTCAGGTCAAGGTGGCTCGTTTCATCAATGAAGTGCGCTTCAGACAGGAACGATCACACCACTGGTCACTCGTCACTCGCTACTGGTCACTCCACTAGACGGTCGTTAGTAGTATTGGTCAGGCTGAGCCGCAGCGAAAGGTGGACGAGCGATGCGAGCGCACGCAATGCACTCGGACGACGTGGGCCAAGCCCAGCGGGGTTGGGCGCTGGCGCACGAGGTGCGTGCGCGCGATGGCTCGCGTCTGCTGCGTAAAGGCGCTGTGCTCGACGAGGCCGCCTTGGCGCGTTGGGGCGATATTGCCCCGGGCGTCGTGCACCTGCTGGAGCTTGCTCCCGATGACGTTCACGAGGACCCGGCTGG
>QEUZ01000409.1 GCA_003577355.1 Chloroflexota bacterium
GAGATTGCGACGGTGCTTCATCCAGGCGGGGAGCCGGCGCGTATCTCACCGATCATCAGCCAGATCCTTGAGTGTCCGCGGCAGGATATTGACGCCATCCTCGACGGGTACGGGTTCCAGAAGGCAGTGGCGGTAGCGATCGATCGTAGACCGGCCGTTGACATAGATGCACCTCCGATTTCGATCGTGCGCCTGCCGGACAACGAGCAGGAGCCTGAGGATGAATTGATTGGCGAAAGTCCCCGGGGGGTTGAGGGGACGCCATCGGCTGTGCTGGAACCATGGCCAGAACGCACTGAACCTCCACTGGCGGGCGCAGCGGACGTCGAGGAACCGGTGGATACCACGGAGCCCGTCGATGGATCGCTGCCTACAAGGGCTGAACCTCAGCTTCCTATGGGAGAAGTGCCAGGCGGACCGGGTGGAACCAGCCGGCAGGTAACGGGTGTCGGTGGCACACCATACAGAGGTCCTCTCGAGCCGGTGGGGCCGCGGCTGCCGACGAACTGGGCCGCTCTTCAGCGGCGCTACGGGGAGATGCAGGGATATCTGGAGGATGCCGAGGTCACCGCAGGGATCGAAGATGAACGGGTCGCGCCGGATGACAGGCCGGTCGATCTGGCGCGATTCGTCCTGAGCTTTGGGGGACGGTATGGGGGCTACCTGCGTATCACGCGCATGGCCAGACGCTTGCTCGATAGGCAGCGAGACACGATTACCTGCACGACGGATTTCGAGCAGGAGTTCCCGCTGTACATCGACTGGGAGCAGGGGGTACTGCACAACAGTGACGTGCTCCCCACATTCTTCGCCGCGCACGATATTCCGGGTGGTGGGATCGTGTACCTGGAGCGAGTGCATGGCTCAAGGTTCCGGCTGTACTACAAGTCCGGCAGTGGTGTAGTCAAGGACGTACGGATCGCGGAGAACGACGAGAACGGAAGGGTGCAGTACCACACGATCCCCGAGGTAAGCGTCGGCTGCGAGGTCGATGAACGGGTCTTCAGGGCGGAGAAGCGTTTCGAAGATCTGGAAGCGTTGTGCGAAGAGGCGCGAGGGAAGAAGTCGATCCTCGAAACGGTGATCGATGTCTTCGAGAAAGCCGGCCCTGACGCAGCGTTGACGCAGGATGAGGTCTTCCGCGCGGTATTCGAGACACGGATGATCAGCCCCCACTCGATCACCTGGACGCTCAATGATCATCCGTGTTTCGTGCGACTGGCGGATAGGCGGTGGGGGTTTGAACGGCAGCGGGGCATCGCCGCAAGGACTCCAGCAGGAGGCACACATGCTCCAGCCGAGCCGAACGGCAGAGATAGGGACAGAGACGCGCAAGGGCATCGTCCTGGCCCGAAACCGGGAGAATCTAGCCCCACTCAGCATAGTAATGCTGAGGAGGGACCGGGGAGCGGACAGACCGAGGATGAATTTGTCCGGGTGGTAGAGCGCCTGATTGATTGCCTGCGGGCACGCGTAGCGCAGCCGGATGACTTACAGAGGGCGGTTGCGACGATCCAGGCTGCACTGAAGGCGTTCTTGCCAGCAGAGAGTCGCGAGTCTCAGCCGGTACGCCTCGTTCCCAGCAACGGGAAGGCGCAGGAACCGGAAGTTGTGCCGGATGCGATTCTGGCATTGCTCGATGGTGTGAGAACAAGTCCCTGGGACAGCGGGATCGGAAACGAGCTGCGCAGGCAGTTCGCGGATGTCGCGGTCGCATCTGTGACGGCTGGGGCAGGAGAAGCGGCTTTCCTGGCAACGCTGGCGGCGGCTGAGCCGTTGGTCCGGGAGAAGCATCTGGAACCCGCGATGCTTGCAGCAATCGACGACGCGTTGCATGCGCGGCGGCTAGACGAAGCGACAGGGTTAATCGAACTGTATATCCAAGGGTTCGGGAGTGTCCCAGCGGGTAGGAATGAACGGCTTGTCGCGCTGCGTGAGGCGTGGGAGTTCGTTGGGTTGGCGGACGCAGCGAGCGACGCGGAGGAGCGGCTGGGGTATCTCGTCGAGGCACTGGCGAGCGCTGATGATGAGGAGATCCGCAGGCTGACGGCCGAGGCGGCACGTCGCGCAGCATACAACCGATTGCAAGCGGAGGAGACGCTTAGGGGCGAAGGGCGGATCATCGAGGCGATCGCTGAGTTCGATGCCTGTGTAGGGCTGTTTCGAGCGCATCGCTTCAGATTCTCAGGTGTAGAGGAGATTGAACGGCAATTTACGCTCGTACGTAAGCGCCTCATCGAGGCCGCAAGCGCGGCCGCGGCGACGAAGGCAGGGGGTGCGGGGGCTATCGATCTGTATCGAGCAGTCGCACGATTGTTCTGTGAACAGCCAGTAGGTGATCGAAGGGTTGTCGCCGGAACGTACTTTTCTGCGCTGCGCGCGCTGGCTCGGGAGGCATCAGAGAAAGAGAACCTCTTCGCCGCAATCGTGCTGCTGGAGCAAGCGCTGGAGGTAGCGGAGTCCCGAAGCGGGCAAGCAACGATCTGGCGAGGACTGGCTGGACTCTACGAAGAAGTCAGGGCTTGGGAACGGGCCTTGCAGGCATGGAATGCGCTCATCATGTACATACCGGACTATCAACGCTCTGAACCGAACATGCGTCGGCTGGAAGCGCAACGGCGCATGCGCGAAGACTATCTAGCATCTGAGGTTATGCGGGATGCATTCAGGGAGCGGTTCCTGAAGTTGGCGGAAGGCGGAGAGCCGGCTGGACTCGTGACACCGGAACTCGTGCAGAAGCTGCCGGCCTTGTGGAAGCTGTGAAGCAGTTTGTGGCCGCCGAGGGGATAAGTGTACTCAGGCTGAACTGCATGAACTGGGGGGGACAGCGTCTTGACGCGATGGGGAAATCTCGATAGACGCTCGGCATAACGAACGCGACAGGCAGACCGCTGGCGTCCCTTTGGGGGCTGGCGGTTTTTGTTTTGGCGGTGTCGTGCGTGTATCGGGTTTCGGTAGACGCAACAACTGAGTCAAGCGGCTGTGCCGCTTGCTGATAGGCAGCATAGACGTGTCGTGGCGAGACGCTTGGGGTGAGTATGCGGACGATCGAGCGTTGGGTGTGGGAGGCGGAGTTCAGTGCGGAGGGAGACCGGCCCATTAGGTTCTGCAGTATTCATCGCAGAATAGTGGTGGTCGGGCCGATGCAGCCGTGATGATGGGAGTCCCCGATGCCCCGCTTTCACTATCCCAGCGCGATCCGGGAGTCGGTCGAGGAGTCAACCGCACTCGAACGTCACCTATGTGCGCCAGGCGGGGGTACCAGCCGACAAAAACGCTGCGGAGCGCAGCGTGCGCCATGAGGTGATCAGTCGCAAGGCATGTCCTGAACGGAGTGAACGGATCAGTGGCGGGACGCGCTCGGAAACTGGGACACAGACGCGCACGACGCTGGCGACGTTGTTCGGCACCTGGAGATTGCAGGGACGTGCGCCGTACGCCGCGTGCCATGCCCTCCTCACTTCCCCTCAGCCCTGAACACCTACCTGTCAGGTCGCGCGGCGCGGGGGACGTGCGCGGTGGCGGA
>QEUZ01000410.1 GCA_003577355.1 Chloroflexota bacterium
CTCGACGGCGTGACCGTCATCCGCAAGCGCCCCGTCCTGTTGACGGTCATCGCCGTTTCGCTGGTCTTCGGGTTGTTTTCAGAGGGGTTCGACCGGCTCTGGACGGCGCATCTGCTGCAGAGCTTCAGCCTGCCGAGCATCGGGCCGTTCAAGCCGGTTGTCTGGTTCGGGATACTCGCCGTGGCAACCTCGCTCCTGAGTATCGCTGGGAACGAGCTGGTGCGCCGGCGGGTTGACCTGACCCAACACCGGGGGGTGACCCGCAGCCTGTTCGTTTCCGATGGGCTGTTGATTGGCGGGCTGGCGGTCTTCGCGCTCTCGGGCAACGTCTATGTCGCCATCGCGGCGTTTCTCCTGGCTTCCGCCAGCCGCGAGGTCCATTACCCGCTAGCGACGGCCTGGGCGAACCAGAGCATCGATTCGCGGGTGCGCGCGACGGTCCTCTCCATCAACAGCCAAATGAACGCGTTTGGTCAAGTGGCGGGCGGCCCGGTCATCGGGCTGATCGGGCGCGCCGTCTCGCTGCGCGCGGCGCTGCTCGCGGCGTCACTCGTGCTGACGCCTGTGCTGTTCCTGTACGCCCGCACGTTGGGGAAGCATCAACCGAAAGACGTGGGCGAGGCGGCGCCAGCCGAAGCGGTGGCGGGGGAGTAACGCACGCTACGTCACCAGTGGGAGTGCGCCAACCTTGACACGCCGTCGAATACCTCCGTACACTTATGTACATAGGTTTGCGCAGATTTCTTGGTTCAAATCTTGGCGTTGGCCCCTAGCGACGCGGATAGTGAACCACGAAACGAGCAAACATCCACAGCGGTCGCCACGCGTGCAGGGACGCGTGCGCCATGCGGCAAGGATACCTGAGTAGCGATGACCGCTCCGTCGTCGGCTCTCATGCCAGCCGGAAGCGTCCGGGTGTTGCGCGTCGGCACACGTGGCAGCGCGCTCGCCCTGGTGCAAACGCAGCGGGTGATCGACGCTCTAAAGACTACCGCACCGCACGTGCAGTGCGAGGTTGTTGTCATCTCTACCCAGGGCGACCGCGACAAGCAGACCCCACTCTCGCAGATCGGCGGCCAGGGCGTTTTTGCATCGGAGATCCAGCAGGCGCTGCTGCGCGGCGAAATCGACTGTGCAGTCCATTCGGCGAAGGATCTACCCTCACAGTTGCCGGATGGCTCTCTGCTGGCGGCGGTGCTCGACCGGGAAGACCGTCGCGATGCGCTCGTGTCGCGCTATGCCGGAGGCATCGCCGGCTTGCCGCCCGGTGCGCGGGTTGGCGCCAGTAGCCCGCGACGGCGGGCGCAGTTGCTGGTGACGCGCCCAGATGTCGAGATGGTTGAGCTGCGCGGCAACGTCGATACCCGCATGCGCAAGGTGTTGGACGACCCGGAACAAGCGTACGACGCAGCGCTCCTCGCGGTCGCGGGAGTGGAGCGTATGGGCTGGGGAGATCGGATTTCCGAGCGGCTGGATGTCGCAACATTCACGCCCGCGCCGGGGCAGGGGGCGCTGGCGGTGGAATGTCGCTCCGACGACAGCGCTGTCCAAGCGCTGCTGGAGGCGGTGGCCGACCCAAACGCAACGGCCGAAGTCGCCGCGGAACGGGCGTTCCTGCGGGCGATCGGCGGTGGCTGCCGCTCGCCGCTGGCTGCAACTGCCCAGGTTGTCGGCGACCGTATCCACATCTGGGCGATGTTCGCTGATGAGGGCATGTCACGGGTCGCGTTCACGCAGGATGAGGCCGACCTGGACGACGGACCCGACCTGGCCCAGCGACTGGCCCGCGAGTTGCAGAAGCAGGTGGCGCAATGAACTCCATCGCTTCCAAGACAACGCTGGCCGGTCTGCGGGTGCTGGTTACCCGCGCCCGAGACCAGGCTGAGGAACTGTCCCAGTTGCTGCGGGCTGCCGGTGCGACGCCACTGGAGCTTCCGGCGATCGCGATCACCCCGGCTCCGAGCGCGCCGCTGGATGCTGCCCTGGCGACGTTGGAGCAGTATGACTGGGTCGTCCTGACCAGCGTGAACGGTGTGCAGGCACTGGAGCGGCGCATGGAGGCGCACGGTATCCCCCCGGAGGCGTTCGCTGGCCTACAGGTCGCGGCGATCGGGCGGGCGACGGCGGCAGCGCTTGAGAAGCTGGGCATCCGCGTCGCGTTCGTGCCGGATGAGTTCGTCGCCGAAGCGGTTGTTGCGGGCTTGGTGGAACGTGGGGTGGCCGGCAAGCGCGTGCTCTTGCCACGGGCTGAGGTCGCGCGCGATGCACTGCCGCAGGGGCTGGAGGCGGCCGGCGCGACGGTCGATGTGGTTGTCGCCTACCGCACCAGCTTGCCGGACGACGTACCGGCGGAGGTGCTTTCGGAGCTGCTCGCGGGAAATGTGGATATCGCGACCTTTGGCTCGCCGTCAGCGGTGCGCAACGTGCTGGCGCTGGCAGGTGGGACGCTGCCGGAACCGGTCGTGATTGCTTGTATTGGGCCGATCACCGCGCAGGCCGCTCGGCAGACAGGGCTGCGAGTGGATGTCGTCGCGGAGGAGTATTCGATGCCCGGGCTTGTCGCTGCGCTAGAGCGCTTCGTCGCCGGGCAGGGGGAGAGGAGCACGGCTGGATGAGCAACCTGTTGGGTGGGGACGACCGCGCTCCACAGTGGCCAGAGTTTCGGCGCTTTCGCCGCTTGCGTCGTTCCGAGGGGTTACGGCGCTTTGCCCGAGAGACGACCCTGTTGCCGTCGGATTTCGTCTACCCCCTGTTCATCACCTACGGCCACGGCGTGCGCCGTGAAGTGAGCTCGATGCCGGATGTCTACCAGCTGTCGGTCGACCAACTGCCCTACGAGGCGGAAGAGCTCGCGGCCCTGGGTGTGCGCGCGGTGTTGCTGTTCGGCATCCCGGAAGAGAAGGACAACCTGGCTTCCGGCGCCTACGACCCGCAGGGGGTCGTCCAGCAGGCGATCCGCGAGCTGAAGCGCGTCGACCCAGGCCTGGTCGTGATCGGCGACGTGTGCTGTTGTGAGTACACCGACCACGGCCATTGCGGCATTCTGCATGGGGAGCTGGTTGATAACGACCGCACACTGAACCTGCTGGCCCGCACCGCGTTGGCCCAGGCGGAGGCGGGCGTCGATATGGTTGCACCATCGGACATGATGGATGGCCGCGTGCTGGTCATGCGCCAGGCGTTGGACCAGGCAGGCTATACCGAGCTGCCGATCCTGTCGTATGCCGCTAAGTACGCCTCCGGCTTCTATGGCCCATTCCGCGACGCCGCCGAATCGGCCCCAGCGTTCGGCGACCGGCGCAGCCATCAGATGGACCCAGCCAACGCCCGTGAAGCGCTGGCAGAGATCGAAACTGACCTGCGGGAAGGCGCCGATGCGATCATCGTCAAGCCGGCGCTGGCGTACCTCGACGTAGTAGCCGGGGCGCGCGCGCGCTTCGACGTGCCGGTGGCGGCTTACAACGTGAGTGGCGAATACGCCATGGTGCGGGCTGCTGGGCGGGC
>QEUZ01000013.1 GCA_003577355.1 Chloroflexota bacterium
TCGCGCGGACGTAACGCTTCTGGACAACAACATCAGACGACTTTGATATAGCCCTGCCCAGCCCATGTACAACGGTTGACCAGGACGTCGTGCGGGCGTACGATGGAGGCGCCGCTGAAGGGACAGATCCATGCGCCGTGAGCGTACTCGCCAGCATCCTCCAACCGTTGTCCCCGTCGAGGCTCTGCACGATGTTGCACGTCCAGCGTCAACTGCACATCCGCTTGCACAGGTGCAGTTGTCAGCGCACAGCCCGGCCAGTGCAGTCGAGGGTATTCAGGCCCAGGTTGTGGCGGGAGGTGGGCAGCCGCTGGAAACGGCGGTGCGTACCCGCATGGAGCGGGCCTTCAACCACCAGTTCTCCCACGTGCGTATCCACGCCGATAGCAACGCCGGTGCGTTGAGCCGGACGCTGAATGCGGATGCTCTGACGACCGGGCGCGATGTCTTTTTCGGGGAAGGGCGCTATCGCCCCGGAACACTCGGCGGCGAGCGCCTGCTCGCGCATGAGCTTGCCCACGTTGTCCAGCAGGGGAGTCCCGGCGCGGCTCCGCAGGTGGCTGGTGTTGGCCCGGTTGGCGATGCAGCCGAACAGCGGGCCGAACAGGCTGCCGCGCATGTCGCGCGTGGCGGCCCGGCCCCGGCAGTCGGCGCTGCTCCGGCCGGCGTGGTGCAACGCGCGGTGAAGACCAACGGCGGCGAGTTCGACACCACCACCTACGCTGCGTTCGGTGGTGGGGCCAGCACTGCCGGGACGCGCGTCGGCGCCGATATCGATATCACCTTCAAGCCGAATGAGCTGGTGGAGGCCAATACGATCGGCCTGACCCAGACGGTGAAGACGATGCGTTCCCTCAGCGCGGGCGGCGCCGTGAACGACCCGAAGAACGCGCGCACCATCCCCAGCGCGCTGACCCCCGCCGACGGGCCAGGGGTCGATGTCGGCCGTGGGATCGACCGCACCGACTTCACCTCCAAGCGCAACCCAGACGGCACCAGCTCGACGCTGCCAAACACCAACCCGATGTACGGCGTCCACAACACCCCTGCGGACCCGACCGCCAGCCCTCCAAAGCCGGCCGGGGTGTCGGCCACCTTGAGCGACACCGCCCCAGGCAGCACTGCGTCGTTCGGGTCGCGCAAGAAGAAGCCGGACGGCGCCTTCGAGCCGCCGGTGAACGCCACCCTCAGCGACTCCCCACGGCGTGGGCTGGAGTTCGACGGCCAGGAGTGGACCCAGTCGTTCGAGACGACCGCGCTCATCCTGGATGGCCCGATGGCCAATACCTGGCTCGGCTCGGTGGAGTGGGGCTGGAAGTCGGACGCGACCGGCACCGTCACCCTCAACCCGGCGACGTTGCGCCTGGTGCGCGCCGGCACACCGACGACCGCCTTCATGGACGCCGCCCGGAAGTGGAACAGCATGACGATCACCGACCCCACCACCGGCACGAGCTACAACACGGTCGACCTGCCGGCGACCTTCCTCTCGTCCGGCACGAAGGCTGCGCCAGATATGACGACCAAGGAGCTGCTGACAGCGCTCGCGGCGGTGAACTCCGATCAGGGCGTGCTGGGCGTTGTCCAAAGCATTCCGGGCGCAGCCGGCATGGTTGCCAACGACGTGACCAACAAGAACTTCGAAAAGCGGGCGCTCGAAGAGGAGCTGAAGAAGCGCAAGGTCAAGATCGACGTGAAGGTCAACAGCACCGAGGACTGGCTCGGTTCCGACGAGGTCTATGTTCGGCTGACTGGCCCCGGCGGTGGGGTCCACAAGACTGCCGTACACGACCTGAACGATGGCCAGAGCTACAGCTTCCTGGCCCCATTGGAGAAGATCGTGCCCCTCAGCGGGCCGATAAAGGTCGAAGTCTTCGATGAAGATTCACCCGATGGAGACGACCTGATCGTGACGATGGATTGGTCGCCGCCCTTTGATGAGGCGAAGAACACCGCCTCACTGGACGACGCCAACTACGATGTGACAGTTACCTTCGAAACGTAATGCGCCAGCGCGTAGAGGGGCGCAGTTCCATGACGGACGCGAACGGTGGTGTGCCTGTCCCTGCCCTCACCTGGGGGCAACCACAGGGTGGCCTGCGTCTGGGCCTGGCTGCCGACGGCGCGCAGATCACCCTGGCGCTGGAGAACATCGGGAAGCAGCCGTTGGAAGTGCTTAGCCACGTCGAGGCTGGCGAAATACACCTGGACTGGTACACCCTGCACGTCGCTTCCGGCACGGCCCCGCCGCGCCTGATCCACCTGCTCGACGACCGCGACGAATCCGCCATCATTCGCGCCACGCTCGCGCCACAGCAGCGCCTGCAGCACACCATCGACCTGCAGGCGTGGGCCTCCCGCCCTGCCAACGGCGGCGCGCCCTTCCCACCCGGCGACTACCAGCTCAACGCTACCTACAGCGTCACCCCGCGCGGCGCCGTCTGGGCCGGCCGGTTGGAGGCCGGGCCGGTGGCCTGGGTGGTTCGGGGGCTGAATGGTTCGCAGTGTTCAGGTTTATGACGTGCGTTTCTTTCCTGGGATCGATGGGTATGCTCCAGGGACCTGTAGAATGGAGAATGCTAGAGTTCTATACCCGTCAATGGTTCATGGCTCCGGAGTAGGTCCGAGGTTGGACGTGGATCAGCAAATAAAGACTGTGCACCTGCAGATTGATATACCACCCATCGAGGTGCTGACCCCTGCTGAGCGTGCGCAGCGGCAGAGAGCTATTGACCGCATACTCGCTCGCTGTAAAGAGCGAGGCCCGATCGGTATACCAGCCGACGAACTGAAGCATCGTGCTCGGTCTGAAGCCGAGGCATGAGTGCATCGGCTCAGCGCTACGTTATTGACGCATCTGTAGCCATCAAGTGGCTGTTCAATGATGAAGAGCATACCGAGGAAGCGGTTGCGGCACTGCTTGCGCTGCAGGCTGGCCGCATCACAGTCGTCGCTCCGGACCACCTGCACCATGAGGTGGCAAGCGCGATCCGTACTGCGACCCGAATGCACCGTATTGCTGCTGCGGATGCCGATGCAACACTTCAGGACTTTCTGCAGATCGGTATTCCACTGGCCACTGGGGCCGGCTTGGTGGTTGCAGGGTTGAGGAGCGCCATTCAATACGACTGTGCTTATTACGATGGGCTGTATCTCGCGCTCGCGGAGCGTGCTGACTGCCCGTTGCTACATGCAGATCGTCGGCTTCGAAATACACTCGCTGGTCGCTTTCTCCGGGAGCTATGGATCGAGGACTTTCGCCTCGAGCCATAAGGGTTTGGTTCGCAGCGCACATGCCTGAAACGGAACCCACTTCACAGGCGTTGGGGCGGGATGCTTGACGCATCGCAGGATCACAATCACCTCTCTCCACGATGGCGGGATCGAGATGTTCTCAGCCGGAGTAGCCGCGCCTGCTCGACGTGTGGGCGCAACCCAGCGCGTTAGCGCGCTGCCCAGAGCAGGCCGCGCCGCACGATTTCGCGCGCTTCTGGGACGTCGAAATCGGCGGCAACGTGGCCGAGCGAACAGTAGAAGACGCGCCCCTTGTCCCAACGGCGTTTCCAGACGACCGGCATGACGACCCCCTCGACCCACCAATCGTAGGCGCCGCCAAAGGTGGTGGTCGCCAGCACCTCGTTGCTGGGGTCGACGTGCAGGTAGTACTGCTCGGAGTGCATGCGGAAGTCGGACAACCCGGCAGTGATCGGGTCGTCGTGGTTGGTGATGTTCACGGTGTAGTCGATGATATTCCCAGGGTGCGCTACCCACTGCCCGCCGACCATGTACTGGTAATCGGTGCTGTTGCGGAAGGCATCGCCCATGCCGCCGTGCCAGCCGCCAACCCCCACCCCGCTGGCGATGGCGTTGAGCAGGTTCTGCTCCTGCGGGCGGGTGAGCGTCCCTTGTGTCCACATCGGGACGATCAGCGACAGGGCGTTGAGCCGGTCGGCATCCAGCAGCACATCGAGGGTATCGCTGATGTCCACCTCGAACCCAGCCTCGCGCAGCAGCAGCGCGACGATCGCCGCACACTGCGCTGGTTGGTGCCCCTGCCAGCCCCCCTGGAAGATCAGCGCGGAACGCGACATGGAACCTCACCCCTCTGGACCCCGTCGCCCGCGAAGCGAGGGGGGAACTGTGCCACTGTGCAGCGCCTGGTTCGGGTGCTTCTCCCCGCAATCCTGCGGTAGACGCACCAGCCACGCCACCGACCCACGTGCCCATCCCCCTCCCGCGCGGAGAGGGGGATGGGGGATGAATGTCTACCCGTTCAACGCCGCCCAGATCTTGGGTGCGGAGAGCGGCATGTCCAGGTGGTCGATGCCTTTGGGAGCCAGCGCGTCCATCACCGCGTTCACCGTCGCCGGGGTGGAGCCGATCGTGGCGGCTTCGCCGATGCCCTTGGCCCCCAGTGGGTTCAATGGCGAGGGGGTGACGGTACGGTTCAGCTCGAACATCGGGAACGCCTCGGCGTGGGGCACGGCGTAGTCCATCAACGAGCCGGTGAGCAGTTGGCCATTGCTGTCGTAGACGACCTCTTCGAACAGCGCCTGGCCAATGCCCTGGGCCAGCCCGCCATGGACTTGGCCATCGACCAGGATCGGGCTAATCACGACACCGCAGTCGTCGGTCGAGAAGAACTTGAGCACCTTTACCTGGCCGGTTTCCGGTAGGACTTCCACGACGGCGATGTGGGTGCCGAAGGGGTAGGTTTCGCCCTTCGGGCTGAAGAAGTCGGTTGAGACGAGCCCGGCGTCGATCCCATCCGGCAGGCCGCCGCCGTAGGCTTTGGCGGCGATATCGGCCAGGGTGGTGAAGCGGTCCGGGGCGCCAGCCACCTGGTAGTGCCCATCGACCAGCTCGATATCCTCGGTCGCCACTTCCAGCATGTTCGCGGCGATCGCGCGGCACTTCTCGCGGATCTTCCCGGCGGAGATCTTCAGCGCGCTGCCGCCGACGACGAGACCGCGGCTGCCCATCGTGCCGTTCCCTTGCGGGTTGCTGGCGGTATCGCCGTGGTGTACGACGACCTTATCGAAGTCGGCGCCGAGCTCATCGACGATCATCTGGGCGAAGGTCGTCTCCTGCCCCTGGCCGTGGGGCGAGATGCCGGTGAAGACGCTGACGGCGCCGCTCGGCTCCACCCGCACGGTGGTGCTTTCCCAGGGGCCGAAGCCGCAGATCTCCACATAGCTGGCCACGCCGATCCCGATCAGCCGGCCCTTGGCGCGTTCCTCTGCCTGCCAGGCACGCAGCCCGGCGTAGTCTGAAACTTGCAGGGCGTAGTCGAGGTTCTTCTCATATTCGCCGGTGTCGTAGGTGAAGCCGGCAGCCGATTCGTAGGGGAACTGGTCCGGCTGGAGGAAGTTGATGCGTCGCACCTCGGCCGGGTCTTTGCCGATCTTCTTGGCCAGCAGGTCGACAGCCCGCTCGATGTAATAGGCCGCTTCCGGCCGGCCGGCCCCACGGTAGGCGCCGATCGCCATGGTGTTGGTATAGACGGCGTAGGCCTTCAGGTCGACGTTGGGGATGTTGTAGCAGCCGGTGCTCATCATGGTTGTGATGGGCGGCATGTCCAGCCCCATGGCATAGGCCCCGGCCTCGCCCCACACAGTGAGGCGCAACGCGGTGATCTTGCCGTCGGCGTCGGCAGCGAGCTCGATATCCGCTTCCTGGCAACGGCCGTGGTTCATCGTCTGCAGGTTTTCGCTGCGCGACTCGACCCACTTCACCGGCCGACGCAGCTTTTTCGCCAGGCCGGCGACGATCAGCTCTTCCCGATACACGCCGATCTTCGCGCCAAAGCCGCCGCCGACCTCCGGGGCAATCACCCGCACGTTGGCTTCTGGCAGGTCCAGCAGGTCGGCCAGGGTACGGCGGTTCCAGTGCGGCGCCTGGGTCGAGGTCCACACCGTCAACCCACCGGTGAGCGGGTCCGGTGCGGCGGCGGCGGCGCGTGTTTCCATCGGCAGCGGGAAGACGCGGTTGGAGACGATGCGCTGCGACACGGTGACGGCGGCGTTGGCGAAGGCCTCGTCCGGCTCGCCACGCTTGCGCGAGTAGTTCACCCCCACGTTGCGGGCGATGCCGTCCCAGATACGCGGCGCTCCCGGTGCAGTAGCATTCCGGATGCCGATGACGGCCGGTAGCTCTTCGTAGTCGACCTCGACCAGTGCAGCGGCATCCTGCGCCTGGGCCTTCGTCTCGGCGACGACTGCGACCACCGCCTCACCCACCCAGCGCACTTTGTCCCCAGCCAATGGGTCCAACCCCGGAGTGGGGATATCGCCGGAGGGGAGCTCTTCAACACCGGCTGTTTCCCCTGGAAAAGCGTCTGGCTCCTCCAGCGGGGTGCCTTCGCCACCACCGCCGGAGAGTGGCTTGGCGAAGGTGAGCACATCGGCATTGGTATAGACGCCGATCACCCCTGGCGCGGCCTTGGCGGCCGAGGTGTCGATGCCGTTGATCTTGGCATGCGCATAGGGAGAGCGGACAAACGCGACATGCGCCATGCCGGCCAGTTGCAGGTCGTCCACATACAGCGACGACCCGGTAATCAGCCGGGGATCTTCCTTGCGGCGTACCCGCGCGCCAATCATCGCGCTGCGAACCATGGTTCCTTCTCCTTCTGTACCGGAATGCCGGCGGCAAGCGCCCCTAACACCCTGACCATGCGAAGCGTGGGCCAAACGGCCGCCGCGCCACGCGCACCCCGCAGCCTCGGCTCCCTGCCTTCCAGCGGCATGGTAACAGGAGAACGACCGCGATGGGAGTGGCCTAAGCACACCAACTGTTACACTGCCCGCCACAACAGCGAAGGGGTACACCTATGGAACACCACGCGGACTTTGCAGTGGCGGTGACGCAGCGTTTGTGGCTGGAGACATCAGTTCCGCGGGCGGTGGGGCACGGCACCGTGCGAGGCTATGCCATTGCCCTTGGCTGGTGGGTTGAGCCGAACGTAAACGATGACGGGACGCCCGGCGAGGCGACTGGCACCCTGTACCTGATCGTCGATGTCGAAGGGCATGGCCCGCCGGTCTGGGTAGCCCAGGGGAACATCACCCACTCCAGATTGGACAACTGATGCGGTTCGGCTACGACGCAGCGTTAACGGAACGTTGCCCAGAGCTGGTGGCCGGGGTCGTCTGGGTCGATGGGCTGGCGGCTGGGCCGGCCCCGCCGGAGGTGGCGGAGCTCCTCGCTGCCGCTGTAGCTGCGGTGCGGGCCGCGATTGCCGCCCCACCGGAGATCGCGCGCCTGCCGAGCATCGCCGCCTGGCGGCTCGTCTATTCGCGCTTCGGGGTGAAGCCGAACCGCTACCCCTGCGCGGCCGAGGCGTTGGTCCGCCGCGTTGTTGAGACCGGCGATGTCCCACGCATCGGCGCGCTGGTCGACCTGTGCAACGCCGCCTCGTTGCGGCACGGCATTCCGGTGGCCCCGTTCGACCTGCGGGCAGTGGTGGGGGATACGCTGCTGGTGCGTTTGGCCGCCGGGAACGAAACCTGGCGCGGGAGCAGTACTGCCGACGCCGAACCGGTTCCTGCCGGGGAAGTGGTCTACGCCGATGCCGGCAGCGAGGTGCTCTCGCGCCGCTGGAACTGGCGCCAGGCGGACAAAGGCAAGATCGCGGCCGATACAACCCAGGTGGTGATCACCACCGAAGCAGTCCATGCGGAGTCCGCCGCTGCCGTGGCTGGGGTGCTGGCCGACCTCACGGCCTATCTCCCCAATATCGCCGCGCGGGTCGACAAGGACATCCTCGGCGCTGGGCAACCGTGGAGCGTGCGTCCTGTGTAACGCGCTCCCCACACGATACCGCTGGTCTGCAGTGGATCGCGTATCATCACCGTACATGCCATCGAAGGGGCTGTAGAGGTCGCGTGCAGGGGTGGTTGCCCGCCATCTGCGCAGCGGTGAGACAGTCGGCAGCGCCGTGGCGGTAGACGCGGTTGCTCCTGTTGCACTGATCGTGCCTCGACTAGCCCGGGTGTGCGCGCATCCGAACTCGGGAGAGCTACGTGGCGGCAAACCGACCGCTGACCGAGGCCGACTGGCCGGAGTGGCGCAAGTGGGTCGTGCCCTGGACGCGGGGGTACCAGCGGCGATGGCTGCGTTCGGATATCGTCGCCGGCCTGGCGATCAGCGCCGTGCTGGTCCCGCAGGGTATGGCCTACGCACAGCTCGCCGGCCTGCCGCCGGTAACCGGACTGTACGCGACGATCCTGGGGATTATCGGCTACGCGCTGTTCGGCTCCTCCCGACAACTGGTGCTGGGTCCGGAATCGTCGACATCGACGCTCATTGCTGCAGCGATTGTCGCCGTGGCTGGGACTGGGGCGGGCGCCGAGCGCGGCCTTGCGCTGGCCGGCATGCTTGCAGTCCTGATGGGTGTCGCCCTGATGGTCGGCGGCATCCTGCGGTTGGGCATTATTGCCAGTTTCCTCTCGAAGCCGGTGCTCGTCGGCTATATGAACGGGTTGGCGATCACGATCCTCGTTGGCCAGGTCCCGAAAATGCTCGGGTATCCGGTTGATGGAGATGGTTTGTTGACACAGTTCCGTCATCTGGTTGAGGGTCTGGAGCGCACAAACACCACGGCGCTGGCGATCGGCCTGGCGTGCCTGAGCGTTATCCTCGGTCTGCGTGCCTGGTCACGCAGAGTTCCCGGTGTGTTGATCGCGGTGGTTGGCTCGACGCTGGCGGTGTCCCTCTTCGGCCTGGACCAGAACGACATCGCGTTGGTTGGCGAGATCCCGAAAGGGCTGCCCAGGTTCGCCGTACCGGATGTCAGCCGGGACGACATCTTCGCCCTCCTGCTGCCGGCGCTTGGCCTCGGGCTGATCGCCTCGGCCGATACGACGATCGACGCCGGGCTCTTCGCCCAACGCAACAAGTACAAGCTCAACCCGAACCAAGACCTGATCGGGCTTGGTGCGGCCAACACCCTCTCCGGGCTGTTCGGCGGCTTCAGCGTCAGCGCCAGCGGTACGCGCACGGCGGTCATCGATAGCTCGGGGGGGCGCACGCAGCTGGCTGCGTTAACCGGCGTCCTGGTCGTTGGCGCTGTCCTGATATTTGCGACGGGGCTGTTTCGGAACCTGCCCCAGGCGGCGCTCGGCGCGGTCGTCATTGCCGCGGCGATTACGCTGTTCGATTTCCGGGGTATGCGGGCAGCCTGGCGCTTTCGGCGGAGCGAGTTCGCGATCGCGTCGGCGTCGATGATCGGTGTGCTGGTCCTCGGGCTGCTGGAGGGGATCGTCATCGCCGTCCTGCTGTCATTCGCTGATGTGCTCTTTCGTGCTGCGGCGACCGAAGTCGCCGTTCTCGGCCGTGGCGATTTCCATAATGAGTGGCAAAACGTTGCACGGCGCCCTGATGTAACCACCATCCCGGGTGTGGTCGTCTTCCGGTACGAGGCAGAGCTCTTCTTTGCCAATGCAGCCCGGTTCGAGAGGCAGGTCCTGGAGCTTGTAGAAGGGGCTGAGCCACCGCCTCGCTGGCTGGTATTCGATGCGGAGGCGACACGCGATATCGATATCACCGCTGGCGAGATGTTGCTTAGCCTTGTCGATGAGTTGCAGGCGCATGGCATCGCCCTGGTCATCGCCAAGCCAAACGGCCGAGCACGAGAGTCGCTCAGAGCTGCTGGGCTGGAAGCGAAAATCGGCGCGGACCATATCTTCCCGACAGTCGACCGCGCGGTGAACGCCTACACTGGGGTACACCCCAGCGAGATCCGCCGCCAGGATGTTGCGCGTCGGAACCTATCGGCAGCCAGCGCCGACAGCATTGCCGGAGCCGGCTGAGCGCGAACTGGCGGATAGGTCGATGAACGCTGCTGGCGAGCCAGGTGCGTACAATGACGCCACCAACCCATGCGCCGTGAAGTAGTGGGGCTGTGACGGCCAATGAGCGCACATCGGGCCACGCTCAGAGCGAGGCTGCGCTACACGTTCGACAACATCATGTCTCGGGGTGCGATCGCGCTGATCGGCTGGCTCGCGCTCGCGTCGCTGGCGCTGGTTGTGACGATTGCGGCGATTGTCTTGCTCCTGGGGATCGGCCCGACACGCGACGACGGGACGCCGCTCGGCTTTCTGGATACGCTCTGGTACGGTCTCATGCGCACGCTCGACGCCGGGACAATGGGTAGCGACACCGGGCGCTGGCCATTCCTGCTCTCGATGCTGACGATCACTCTCGGCGGCATCTTCATCGTCTCTACGCTGATTGGCGTGTTGACCAGCGGGATCGACGCGAAGCTCACCGACCTGCGCAAGGGGCGCTCCTTTGTCGTCGAAGCGGGCCACACCGTGATCCTCGGCTGGTCGCCACAGATCTTCACCATCGTCGCTGAGCTGGCGCTGGCGAACGCCAACCAGCGGCGCCCATGCGTCGCGATCCTGGCCGAGAAGGACAAGGTCGAGATGGAGGATGAGCTCCGTCACCGTGTTGGCTCGACTGGAAAGACCCGCGTTGTCTGCCGCACCGGTACGCCGCTGGAGATGTCGGACCTGGATATCGTCAACCCAGATGCCGCGCGTTCGATCGTCATAATCTCACCAGATGGTGATGATCCCGATTCGCAGGTCATCAAGACGATACTGGCGCTGACCAACAACCCACGCCGCCACTCCGGGCAGTACCACATCGTCGCCGAGATCCGTGACCCGGCAAACCGCGAGGCCGCGCAGCTCGTGGGCCGTGGGGAGGCACAGTTTGTCCTGGCGGGCGACCTGGTTGCGCGGATTGCCGTGCAGACGAGCCGCCAATCCGGCCTGGCCGATGTCTATACCGAATTGCTCAGCTTCGCGATGGATGAGATCGACTTTCAGGAGGAACCAGCGCTGGTCGGGCATACGTTTGGCGAGGCGCTTCTGGCGTTTGAGGATTCCGCCGTCATCGGGCTGCACACCGCTGGCGGCGTGCGTCTCAACCCACCGATGGACACGCCGATCGCTCCCGGTGACCGGATCATCGCCATTTCCGAAGATGACGACACTGTGCGTTTTTCCGGTTTGGGGCCGCGGCCGGTCGATGAGCCGGCCATCGTCGACGCTCCGGTCCGGACGCCTGTTCCGGAGCATACCCTCGTCCTGGGCTGGAATGGGTGGACGACGGCGATCGTGAGCCATCTGGACCGCTATGTCGCCCCTGGATCGATTGTCACAATTGGCTCAAGGAAACTGGATGCAGCGGAGACGATCGCCGCAGAGTGCGCCGGCCTACAGAACCTGCGCGTGACCTGCGTCGCCTGCGATACGGTCAGCCGCAAGGCGCTCGAAGGACTCGGAGTCGCCAACTACGAACATGTCATCGTGTTGAGTAGTGCAGACACGCCGAACCCACAGGCGGCGGATGCTCGGACCCTGATTACCCTGCTGCACCTGCGTGATATGGCCGCACAGCACGGCTACCGCTTCTCGATCGTTAGCGAAATGCGCGATGTCCGCAACCGTGCATTGGCCGAGGTGGACCGTGCTGACGACTTCATCGTCAGCGACCAGCTGGCGAGCCTGCTGCTGACACAGATCTCGGAGAACCGCGATCTGGCGGCTGTGTTCGACGAGCTCTTCGCTCCCGACGGCTCGGAGTTCTACCTGAAGCCGGCCGGGGACTATGTTGTGACCGGCCGCCCGGTGATGTTCTCCACTGTTGTCGAAGCCGGGCGCCGCCGTGGCGAGGTGGCCGTTGGCTACCGGGTCCGCGCTCAGGCCGGGGATGCCACATGTCACTACGGGATCGTCATGAATCCCGACAAGTCCGCCCAGATCACCTTCACACCGGCCGACTGCATCATCGTCCTGGCGGAGGAGTAGCGCTGTTGCCGTCTGGTCCAGCGGATGTGCTTCGGTCGGGACCACATCTCGCCGGCAGGCAATACTGCCTCCGCACGTTCACCGAAGTGCATCTGGCAGGCGTCCGTTCTCGTGCCGGCGCCGTCCGCAAGGTTACGGGGCAGCACCCCCGTGTTGCGCACGGCCGGCGTCAGGTGGCCATCGCCTGACGCGTGGGGACCTGCCCTGCCCGGGCTGATACGTCGCATCCTGCCGGGTCTACATTGCGCCCAAGCAGCTCCAGCCGCACTGCTGCTGATCCGGCCGGAACGCTCTCTGTGCGGGGCACCAGTTGGCCACGGTTGTCTGTGGGTGCAAGCGGGCAGCTGTCATTTGTTCCACTCTGTTCCAGATTGCCGTGCGGTTCCGTTTAGCCCTGGTTTGTCTCTGGCAATGCTGGTGGTACTGACTACAATGAAAACTTCCGAACAACAAGGTCGTGTGCCTGCCCTCGGCAGCGCCACGTGACCGACGCGCCAGAATGGATGGGGTACAGCATGCCTGATCGTCCGACCCTTGCGACCGAGCTTGCAGCCTGCATGCGCGAGCATGGCTTCAATATGGAACGCCTCAAGCGCGAATCCGGGGTGGCAAAATCCACCCTCCATCACTGGCTCAACGGATCGGTCAAGCGCCCCTACGGCTGGGAGAACCTGCTGCGCGTCGCCATTGCGCTGCACCTGACCAAGGCGCGCACCAACCGCCTGCTGTGCGCCGCCGACCTCGCCCCGCTCGACCACCTCGCCGCAGGGGCCAGCACCAGTGAACAGCGCCTGCTGCTGCAACACTGGGGGTTGTGACCAGCGACCTCAGAGCAGCTCCCGCACCGCGTCAAGTGGGATCGCTTCGATGCGGTGGCCGGCGCGGCCAACGGTCGTCGTCGCCATGAACAGTGCGTTGAGCACCGCTTCCTCGGTTGCGTCGACCGTGCCCTCGAAGATGTTGTCGATCGCGTCCCCCTGGAGCATCGGCTTGGCCTGCAACCCACCGCTCCAGTCCAGCCGGTAGGTGGTTGAGAAGGCCATCAGCAGCTCGCCGCTGCCGTTGCCGCCAGTGGAACCAGTGCGGCCCAGCCCTAGCCCGGCCCGCTTGGCCACCCGCGCCAGTTGCCGGCCATCCAGCGGCGCGTCGGTGGCGACAACGACGATGCACGAGCCCTCGGCTTCGCTCTCCGGCTTGGCGAGGCGCGGGTGTGGCAGCCGCTTGCCGACCGGCACGCCAGCGATTGTCAGCCGGCGGTGGCGGCCGAAGTTGGTCATCACCAGCACGCCAACGGTGTACTGCTGCCCAGCGGCCTCGACCAGGCGCGACGATGTGCCGATGCCCCCCTTGTAGCCGTAGAGGATCATGCCCGTGCCGGAACCAACGCAGCCTTCCTCCACCGGGCCGCCGCGCGCGTTGTCCAGCGCGGCGTAGACGTGCTCGTGGGTCAGGTGGAACCCGGCGGCGTCGTGCAACCAGGAGTCGTCACACTCGGCGACCACCGGGATAGTCACCCCCTCCAGCCCCCTCTGCACCAGGTAGCGGCAGCAGGCGTCGTAGCCGATGCCGACGTTCATGGTGTTGGTCAGGACAATCGGGGTGGTGATCTGGCCGAGCTCTTCCATCTCGCTGCGCGCGGTCATCTCGCCAGTGCCGCTGAGGGCGAAGAACCCCGCGGCCACGGCGGCCTCGCCGCTGATGTCGCGCTGCGGCCAGATGACCGTCACGCCGGTGCGCGCTGGCCCGGCGCCCCGTGGCAAGTCCGGTTCGCCCCAGTTGACCGTCGTCTGGCCGACTTCGACCCCCGCTACATCGGTGATGGCATTCAGCGGCCCCGGCGTCAGGCTGCCGATCTCGATACCTAGCTCGCGGGCGCGTACCCGGCGTTCATCCATCGTGTCACTCCTCTCCCTCGTGGCTGCCATTATCGCGGATGTGGAGTGCTGCGTAACATGCGAGTGAGTCGGGGTGCGTTGGAGCTGTTGCTCGTACAATCCAATGCTCTGTGCGTTGCTCGTCGAAAGTTGCCACGATGCACTATGGAGTTCAGGTTCGCCCAACGACGAACACGGTCGATTTGCCCACGCTTGGGCGCTTGGTGGAACGCATCGGGTTCGACTCGCTCTGGTTCCCGGAGCATACCCACATGCCGGTGGAGGTGGCCGCCAATGCGCCAGGGACCGGGGAGTGGCTGGATACGAACTCGCGCCTGTTCGACCCGTTGCTGGGGTTGATGGCGGCGGCCTGTGGCAGTGAGCGGCTGCTGCTCGGTACCGGCATCCTGCTGCTGCCCCAGCACGACCCGATCATCCTGGCCAAGCAGGTGGCGACGCTGGATGTCGTTTCCCGTGGGCGAGTGTTGCTCGGTATCGGGGCGGGCTGGAACCGGGCCGAGATGCAGCACCACGGCGTTGATCCGCGTACCCGCTTCGCCCGCATGCGCGAGCAGGTGCTGGCCATGCGCACCATCTGGGCCAGCGAAGTGGCGACGTTCGCGGGCGAACATGTGGCCTTCGGCCCGATGCACCAATGGCCAAAGCCGCTGCAACGTCCCTGGCCGCCGGTGCTGATTGGCGGCGAAGGCGCCCGGGTGCTGGAACGGGTGCTGGAGTACGGCGACGCCTGGCTGCCGAACGACCATCCAGAGGTCGAGCAGCGTATGGCCGAGCTGCAGGCGGCCTGCGCACGGGCCGGCAGGCCGACCATCCCCACCTGGGTCTACTCGGTCGACCCGGACCCGCAACGGGTGCGTACTCTGGCGGCCGCCGGCGCTGTCGCCTGCATTTTCACCGTGCCGAACGCCCGCACTGGCCCTGCAGATATCGAGGCTGCCTTGGCGGAGATCTGGGCAGCGGTGCAGGCGGCGCGCGATTGAGACCTCAGGGCGCTTCAGCGCGCGCATCCTTGGGGCAGCACGATGCGTATCGGGATCTCATCGTTGCTGCCGAGCGGGATGGCGTGTACCGCTACGTTGTCGCGGCTGTACTGGAACGCGCCGGGGCAGTGCTGTTGCTCCAACGGCCTCCAGGCGACTTCATGGGTGGGATATTCGAGCTACCCAGCGGGAAGGTGGAGCCGACGGAAACGCTTGCCACCGCGCTACGGCGCGAAGTTAAGGAAGAAACCGGCCTGACGCTTGCAGCGATCGACCGCTATCTCGGCCATTTCGATTACTTGTCCGGCAGCGGGCGGCCAACACGGCAGTTCACGTTTGCGGCGACAGCGGAAACGTTCCAGCCGATCACCCTGAGCGAGCACATGCGTTATGCCTGGGTGCGGCCGGACGAGAGCGCGCAATTCACCGTCAGCGATAGCGTCCGCGCGGTGCTTGCCGAGTACTGGCGGCGGCCCGAGCTGTAAGGCGTGCTGGCTGCGGGCGGGGGGCGCTTGCAAAACGCCCCCCGTCGCCTCGCAGCCAACACGCCCTTCGCCCTACGAACCGCGCTGGGCCAGCGGCATTTCGGCGAAATAGTCGGTGTTGCCCTGCAGCGAGAGGTTGCCGGACATAAAGCCGCCGTCGACGAACAGCGTGTGGCCGGTGATCCAGCGCGCCTGGTCGGAGCAGAGGAACATCACGGCGTCGGCGATTTCGCTCGGTTCACCCAGCCGGCCCAGTGGGATTTCCTTCAGGTACAAGTTCTTGTAGGTCGAGGAGATCACTTCCTCAGCCTTCTGCGATTCCGTGTCGATCAACCCTGGGGCGATTGCGTTCACCCGAATGCCGTGGCCGCCGAGCTCCATCGCCAGCCCCTGGGTCAGCATCACCAGCCCGGCCTTCGAGGCGCTATGGGCGACTCCCTTGACCCGCCCCATGCGTGCCGCGACCGAGACGATGTTGACCATCGCGCCGCGCGTGCCGTGGGCCAGCATGTCGCGCGCGACTTCGCGGGCACAAAGGAACGGCCCGGTGAGCTGCACGTCGATCTGGCGTTGCCACTCGGCGAGGGAGGTATCGACAACCAGTTTGTGGAGGTGGATGCCGGCGTTGTTGACCAGATAATCGATCGAGCCAAGCTCGGCGCGGGTGCGCTGGACCATTGCAACGACCGACGCTTCGTTGGAAACGTCGGTGTGGACCGCCAGGCACCGCCCGTTGGCGCTGAGCTCCCGTGCCGTCTGTTCCGCCATGCTGGCGTTCAGGTCGGCGATGACAACGGCGTCGCCGCGCGCGATGTACTGTTCAGCGATCGCCCGGCCGATGCCAGTGGCCCCACCGGTGACGATCGCGACCTTGCCGCTCGATGTGCTCATGTTCTTCCCGTCCCCTCACTGCGTACTCGTCGTTCCTGCAAGTGCCGATTTGGAGGCGCTGCACCGTCGCGGCGCAACGAACACCCCCTACAACCCCTGTCCCCTGTCACCTGTTGCCTGTCAACTCGCTGACGCCAGGCGGTCAACGTAGGTTTTGCCGCCTTTCATCACCAGTTGGATGCGCTCCGGCTGGTCGAGGATGGCAATGTCGCGCAATGGGTCCCCGTCGATCACCAGCAGGTCGGCGTACTTGCCGGCAGCCAGGGTGCCGAGGTCGGCGCTCATATCCAGCAGCCGCGCGGCGTCGCCCGTGCTGGCGACGATGGCCTGCATCGGGGTCATGCCGTTTTCCACGAGCAACTGGAGTTCGACGGCGTTGTGGCCGTGCATGTAGCCGCCTGCGTCGGTGCCCATCGCCAGCGGCACCCCGGCCTGCATGCAGGCTTCCAGCGTGCGGCGGTGGTCATCGCGCATGGCGGCGGCTTTCGCCCGGCCCCAGGGGGTGCCGCGCTCGCGGTGCAGCTTGATGACCATGAAGGTCGGCACCAGCCAGATGCCCTGGTCGGCCATGCGGGCCAGCGTCTCCGGGTGGCGGCAGAGGTAGGCGCCGTGCTCGATGCAGTCGATCCCGACAGCGACCGAGTCAACCAGCCCTTGCCCGCCGTAGGCATGCACGAACACGCGCTTGTCGCGCATGTGCGCCTCGTCGGCGATGACCTTCAGCTCGTCATAGGTGAGCGCGGTATCGGTTGGGCCGAGGGTCTGTGAGCTGACCCCACCAGTGGCGGCGCACTTCACCCAGTCGGCGCCGGCATGGAGCACCTCGCGCACCCCTCGGCGGCAGGCTTCCACCCCGTCGCAGACCGGCGACGGCAACCCCGGCATCTCCATGAACCACAGGTCGATGCCGGAGCGCAGGCGCGTGTCGCCAATGCCGCCGGTGCGCGAGAGGATCGTCAGCCCTAGCACCAGGCGCGGGCCGGGGATCAAGCCCTCTTCAACCGCGAGCTTGAAGCCCAGGTCCAGCCCGCCGGCATCGCGCACGGTGGTGATGCCGGCTTCCAGCGTCACCCGCAGGTTGTCGGCAATGCGCATCATCGTCAGGCTCAGCGGGGCGCTCGCCCGGCGCATGATGTCGAAGCCGGTGTGGATCATGTGGTCGTGGCAGTCGATCAACCCGGGCATCAGTGTCTTGCCACTGATGTCGATCACGTTGGCGCCGGGCGGCACGACAGCCGCCGCAGCCGGGCCAACCCAGGTGATGCGTTCGCCCTCCACCAGCACGGCGCTCTCCGGCAGTGGCGCAGCGCCGGAGCCATCGATCAGCGTGGCCCCGCGCAGCAAGGTTGCGGTTCCTTCGCTCATGCTACGCCCTTCGAGTTTCATCAAGTGACACGGTGCGATTGACCGCACTCCAACCCCTGTTGCCTGTCACCTGTTGCCTGTTACCTCATCCACACTATTCCAGGCCCAGCGGCTCACCCAGCGATTCGGCAAGGTCGGCCAGTTCGGCGATGTTCTGCCAGCCCAGTGGGCGCTCGCCACGTTCGATGGCGTAGACCATCTCCGCCATCGTTGCGTTCAGCGGCGTTGCGATACCCAGCGCTTGCGCGCGTTCCACCAGCGCGCCGGTGATCCAGCGCGTTTCGCTGGGGCGCTTGCGGTAGACGATATCCCACCACATGCCGCTGCCTTGTTTGACATATTGGTAGCCCTCGCGGGCGGCCGGCTCCTGGTTGGTGCGGTGGTCGAAGTGGTCGATCAGCCCCTGGATCACGTCCGACTGCTTGCGGCGCGCTGCGGCGCTGCGGTCGGCGATCAGCTCCGGCTGGAAATAGGCGTCGCTCTCCAGGGTCACGCCGCTGGCGGCGGCAATCGGCAGCGTTTCGCGCACGACCGCCACGCCGAGCATGCGGTTCTCAATCGGCCGTAGGACCTCGACGATCGGCGCATCAACCATGGCCGACATGACGATCCACGACATGTAGCACTGCTTGGTCCAGATGCGTCCGATGATGTTCTGTGTCACCTTCACCGTCGTCAGGTGCGAGAGCAGGCGTTCGACCTCGGCTAGCCGTGGGGTGAGCGCGCCGTCCAGTTCGCCGATGTAGACCGGGCCGACGACGGTGTACTCCAGCAGGCCGGGGTCGACCAGCGCAGCGGTGTAGTCCGGCACGGTGCCGATGACGTGCTGCGCGCCGATCAGCTCGGCGATGCGTTCGGCGTTGAAGCCGTTTTGCAGCGACACGACGGTAGCATCCGGCGTGAGGTGTGGGCGGACCAATTCGACGGCGCTGTCGGTGTGGTGCGATTTGGTGGCGATGAACGCCAGCTCGATCGGCTCGTCCAGTTCCTCTGGGTGGAGTGCGCGTACCTGCAGGTGGTGCGGGCCGAGGATGCCGTCGATCCGCAGCCCATTGGCCTGCATCGCATCGACGTGCGGCCGCCAGGCGTCGACGAAGGTGACATCCTCACCGTTCTTGGCCATCCAAGCCCCGGCCATGCCGCCGATAGCCCCGGACCCGATGATATGGATCTTCATGTCGTTGGTGTGCTTTCTGTTGCGTGGGTGTCGTTGGAGCATGCCCCAAGTGCCAGCCATTCGGTCATGGCCGGGGCGGAGCGGAACACGCCGAAGCGCGACTCCCGGCGGGCAACGCCGTTGCGGCGCACCCAGACCTGGTGTAGCGGGCGCACCGCTGCGGCTGCTGTGTGCTGGCCGTCGCACTGTTCCGGGCAGATAGCCGGGGGTGTCAGCGGCAGGTGTGGGGGAACGATCGATGTCTTCATAGTCGCATTCGCGGATCTAGCGCATCGCGCAGACCGTCACCGAGCAGGTTGATGCTGATGACGAGAACCATGATCGCAAGGCCGGGGAAGGTGGAGAGCCACCAGGCACGGTTGAGGAACGACCGTCCGTTGCTCAGCATCTCGCCCCAGTCGGCGGTGGGGGGCTGTACACCGAGCCCGAGGAAGCTGAGCGCCGCGCCGGAGATGATTGCCGCCGGGACACCCAGCGAGGCCAGGACGATGATCGGCGCCAGCACATTCGGCAGCACATGGCGCAGGATGATGCGGGCATCGCGTCCGCCGATGACCCGCGCCGCCTCAACGTACTCGCTGTTGCGCAGGCTCAGCACCGAGCCGCGCACAACCCGGATAAAGATCGGCATGGCTGAAATGCCGATGGCGATCATGGCGCTGCGCAGGTTTGGCCCGAGCACCGCAATGATCACCAGCGCCAGGAGAATGCCAGGGAAGGCCAGCATCACGTCGACCAGCCGCCCGGCGATCATGTCGATCGGCCCGCGGTAGTACCCGGCCAGCAGCCCGATCAGCGAGCCGGCGGTGACCGAGATCGCCACGCTGACAAAGCCCATCATCAGGGAGATGCGCGCACCGTAGATGATGCGCGACAGGATGTCGCGTCCGAACTGGTCGGTGCCCAGCCAGAACTCGCGCCCCGGCTCGCGCAGCGAGTTGCGGGCGTTGAGCTTGATCGGGTCGTGCGGGGCGATGACCGGAGCGGTGATGGCCATGACGACGATCAGCAGGAAGATGACCGCGCCGGCCACGGCGCCGCGATTGCGCCGCAAGCGGCTGAACGCATCGCGCCAGAGGCTGCGCGCCGCGCGCCCTTTCAATTGCTCAAGCGCGGCGGCGTGCGCTGCCTCCCGCGTCAGTGCCTCAGCCATTGCTCACCCCAACCGGATGCGTGGGTCGATCAGGGCATAGGAGAGCACGACCAACAGGTTCATGACGATGTAGATCGTCGCCAGAATCAGGATGGCCCCCTGCACCGTTGGGAAATCCTTGTTCTGGATGGAATCGACGACGAGCTTGCCCAGGCCGGGGCGCGCGAAGATCGTTTCGGTGATGACCGCCCCACTGAGCAGGCTGCCGAACTGCAGGCCGATGACGGTGATCACCGGGATCAGTGCGTTGCGCACGGCGTGGCGCAGGATAACCGTGCGACCCGGCAAACCCTTGGCGCGGGCAGTGGTCAGGTAGTCCTGCCGCAGCACCTCCAGCACGCTGGAGCGCACCAGGCGGGCCAACGTGGCGGCCGAGAGCATCGCCAACGAGACGGCTGGCAGGATCAACCCCTTCAGCCCCGGCTGGCTGGTCGCCGGCAGCCATTGCAGGCGCACCGAGAAGAACAGGATCAGCAGCAAGGCCAGCCAGAAGATCGGCATCGAAACGCCCAGCAGGGCTACCGACATCGAGAGGGTATCCAGCCAGGTGTTGTGCTTGAGCGCCGCGAGCAACCCCAGCGCCACCCCCAGAATCACCGCGATCACCATGGCCGCAGCCGCTAGCTTGAACGTGTTGGGCAGGCGTTCGCGGATGATCTTGGTGACCGGCTGGTCGTTCTGCAACGACCGGCCCAGGTCGCCCCGCACGGCGCTCCAGACATAATCGGCGTACTGGACATACAGTGGCCGGTTCAGCCCCATTTGCTCACGGATCGCCTCCAGCCGTTCCGGTGTCGCCTGGTTCTCGCCAACGTAGATCGACGCTGGGTCGCCGGGGATCAGGTGCAGCATCAGGAACACGACAACCGACGTGAGCAGGATCGTCGGGATCGCCAATGCCAGCCGTTGTTGCAGGAACCTGGTCATGCCCGGTCAGCCTTTCTCGCAGGGGCGTGTGTGGAACGGGGGCGGCGCGCGCCGGTACGCACCGCCCCCACGGCGTTAGCTCTTGAGCCAGGTGTTGTGGAACAACGGCACTGTGGCGGCCCAGGTGACGTATGGGTCCATCACGGTGTCCTTCTGATAGGCGTACATTTCACTCGGCTCCGAGAAGAAGACCATGATCGCTTCCTCCAGCGCCTTGTGCTGGAGTTCGACATACAGCTCGCGGCGGCGTTCGACATCGGTCGTGCCGGCCGCTTCGTCGATCAGTGCGTCCATCTCCGCGCTCTTGTAGCGGTTGCGGTTGGTGCCGCCATCCGCGTTGGAGGAGTGGAAGAAGACGCGGAACACGCCGTCTGGGTCGGTTGCTGGGCCCCACCAGAACTGGAGGTTGTGCTCGCCCGCGCGCACGGCGTCGAAGTACCCGGCCTGCGCCAGCCCGTTCAGCTCGATCTGGATGCCGATCTCGGCATACTGCGCTTGCAGGTAGGTGGCCAGCGCCACGAAGTCCGGGTTATCCGAGCGGTAGTACAACCCCATAACCAGCGGCTGGCCGTCCTTCTCGCGCACGTTGCCGTTGAGTGTCCAGCCCGCTTCATCCAGCAACTGCCCGGCCATCTCCGGGTCGTAGGTGTAGATATCCGCCGTGCTGGGGTCGAAGGCGAAGGTGACCGATGTGAGCGGGCTTGTGGAGACTTTGTACAGCCCTTGCCAGACGACCTGGATCAGGCCTTCCTTGTCGACGCCGTACTGCAGCGCCTTGCGCACGTTGAGGTCGTCGTTCGGCGCGCGCGTGACGTTGTTCATCATCGACCAGCCGGAGCCGGGCAATACGGCGTTGATGATCTCCAGCTTGCTGTCGTTCTCGACAGTTGCTACGTCCTGGGTCGGGACGTTCTGCATCATGTGGATCTCGCCGGATTGCAGCGCGGCGAGGCGGGTTGCGCCTTCCGGGATGATGCGCCAGGTGATGGCGTCGAGGTAGGCCGGCCCCTGATGATTGAGGAACCCTGGCCCCCAGGTGTAGTTCGGGTTCTTCACCAGGCGCACCTGGGTGTCGGTCTGGTAAGAATCGAACATGAACGGGCCGGTGCCGACCGGCTGAATGCCGAAATCGAAGCCCAGTTCCTCGACAACTGCCGGGGGGAGCGGCGCGAGGATCGTGCTCGATACCGAGTTCAGGAACGGAGCATACGGCCGGCTGAAGCTGACGATAGCCGTCTGTGGGTCGGGCACCTCGGTGCCGGAGTAGGGGCCGAGCGCCGAGAAGGCCACCTGCGACTTGGTATCCGGGTCGATGATCCGGTCGTAGGTGAACTTGATCGCATCGGCGGTCAGCGGCGAGCCGTCGTGGAAAGTCACGTCGTCACGCAGGGTGAAGGTGTACTGGTCGGCCGTTTCGGCGACCTCCCAGACGGTCGCCAGGCCGGGGATGAACTCGCCTGGCGTCGGTTGCCAGACCAGCGGGTCGAAAATGTGGTGGGCGATGCGGATCACGTCGGAGAAGGTTGTAATCGTCGGGTCAAGGGTATCGAAGCGGTTGCCGAGCGCGTAGATCAGCTCGCCGCCCATCTCGACATCGCCGCCGGCCGCAGTCGTCGCCGTTGGCGCCGGCGCTGCGGTGGTTGCGGTTGGCTCCGGGCTGCTCCCGCTGGTTGCCGTGGCCTCGCCGCCGCTGCCGCCAGTTGTCGCGGTCGCTTCAGCGCCGCCACCGGTGGTCGCAGTCGCGGCGGGGGCGGTCGTCGCCGTCGGTTCGTCGTCATCGTCGCCGCCACAGGCCGCCAGCAGCCCGAACGCGGCGATCGATGCGCCGGCCAACGCACCTCCGCGCAGCACCGTGCGCCGGCTCACGCGCCGGCCGAGGCGCGTTGCCATCAGGTCATCAAGCTGTGCCATCTGCCGTCCTCCTCAACCTTTCTCACTACCGCGCAGCGACCGGAAGCCTCCCTGCTGCGACGTCCCCTCACTCGCAGCAGGGGGCTTCCCCATCGCGCCCGGCAGGGCTCAACCGGTATGGTCGAGACGCAGCAGGGGCGACAGTGGTCGCCACGTGCCACTACGGTATCATAGAAATAATCGACAATCGACGGATTTTATGGTAACTCTATGTGCATTCTCGGCACAACCTGCCGCCGGACGGGGAATAGTCCATAATCCTGTGCGAGGGATGCGGGGAGTGTGGCGGCAATCGGGCGTATCGACGGGGAACGGGATGCACGACGAGCAACCACGCTTGCGTAAACCCAGCCGGATCCGGCTGGTCGACGATGTCGTCCATAGCCTGGAAGAGGCGATCCTCTCGGGGAGCGCCGCGCCGGGCACCCGCCTGGTTGAAGAGGCGATCTCGAAGCAGCTCAACGTCAGCCGCACGACGGTGCGCGAAGCGTTGCTCATGCTCGAACGCAGCGGTTTGGTCGTGTCGCGCCCACGTGGCGGCACCTTCGTCACCCGCATCTCACGCGCCGATGCATTGGACCTGGGCTATACCCGCGCGCTGCTGGAGTCGTACGCCGTCACGGTTGGCTACGAGCGCATCACCCCGGCGGTCTTGGCGGCCATGTCGGCTGATATCGCTGAAATGGGCCGCTGCAACCTGCCGCGCGAGCTGCCACGTCTATTGCAGATTGACCTGACATTCCACCGCCGCCTGGTGGAATGCGCCCAGATGCCGCGCCTGCTGGCGTTGTGGTCCAGCCTGGATGGCCAGATCGGCGCGCTCTACATCCGCGCCGTCGAAGAGTTTGAGGCGGGGAACGAGTTCGTCGTTGCGTTCCACCAGAAGATGTTGGATGCGATCGCCAGTGGCGACCTGGTACGGGCGCGCGCCGCTGTTGTCGAGCACTACGTGCGGTTCAACGACCCCGCCCAGACCCGCTCCCTCGCCCAGGAGCCAACGATTGAGGCCCTGATGGCGGCGCTTGGCTAGGGTGTCGTTGATAGGCAACAGGGAACAGGGAACAGGGAACAGGGAACAGGCAACAGGCAACAGCTGACAGCGGTGGAAGGTGGTGGCGTTCACGTTCTCAACCTTCTCATACTCCTGTCACCTGTTGCCTGTT
>QEUZ01000411.1 GCA_003577355.1 Chloroflexota bacterium
ATCCCTCGACTGGCGCTCGGGATGACTGTCGAGAACGTGTTCGCGCGGACGTAACGCTTCTGGACAACAACATCAGACGACTTTGACATAGCCCTGCGCGCGACCGGCATACATCTCTGCGTGGCACTGGAGGGCGCGTACAATCGGCTGTTGGGGCCCACACCACGTACGCATGGCGTGCGGCGGAACGACAACCAGATTCTCTGTGCAGTTGGTTGCAGAGTCGCAAGGAGCGGCAGATGCCTGAACAACGACCACTCGATATCGACGCAGCGGTTACCCAACGGGTACCGGCGGATGTGCGCATCACCGGGGACGGCAGCGGGGTCGTCTTCAGCCTGGGCTGGGCTTCCACTGCCGGCGAACATCCGGTGGCCGACTTGTGGTACGCCGCGACCGATGGCAGCAGCCTGCGCCGGCTCACCGCCGGAACCGCGCACGACAGCGCGCCGCGCCTGCACCCAGACGGCACACTGCTTGCCTTCATCTCCGACCGCGCCACCCCCGGCGTCGGCGCGCTCTACCTGCTGGCGCTGGATGGCGGCGAAGCCCTGCGGCTTTCCGCTGGCGAGGCAGCGCTCAGCGACCCGCAGTGGTCGCCGGATGGCCGCCAGATCGCTGTGCTTGTCACCGATGCCGACGACGCCGAAGACCGCCGCCGCAAGGAAGAGCGCGACGACCCAGTTGTCGTCGGAGAACGCCTGAAGTACACCCGCCTGGCGCTGCTCGATGTGCCGCCGGACCCATTCGGCGCAGACGGCCTCACCCCGAGTACGCCCCGCCCGTTGCTCCAGGGAGACTGGCATGTCTGGGAACACGCCTGGTCGCCGGACGGCGCGTGGATCGCCGCCATCGTCTCGCGCAAGCCAGGTATGGACGAAACCTTCGACGGCCTGCGCGTCGCGCTGCTGCCGGCTGCTGGCGGCGAACCGCTGCTGGTCGGGGGTGAACGCGGCGTCTACCGCTCGGCGGCGTCCCTGGCCTGGGCGCCGGATGGCCACCGGCTGGCCTTCCTCGGTGGGGTCGACCTCACCGCCAGTGGAGCAGCGGCCGTCTGGCTCGTCGACCCCGCCGCGCCGCAACAGCCAACCCTGCGGTTCCACGACGAAGATGGCACGATCGAAGCGCTCGCCTGGCCGCACGACGCTTGGCTGGCGCTGCACCGCCTCACGAATGTCACAGCGTCGTTCTGGAAACTGCCAGTGAGCGACGGACCGCCAAGACTGGCGCTGACCGGCGAACAGGCCGAACGCGGCACGTTCTCGGCCGGGGGCTGGAGCAGCGGCATCGGCGGGGCCTTCAGCCGCGCTGGAGCGTGGTTCGCCTCCACCTGGGGCGATGCCACCCGCCCGCGCGAGGTCTGGGCCGGACAGACCGGCGGGACAGCCCGCCAGCTGACCGAGTTCAACGCCGATCTCGCCTCCCGCCGCTTCGGAAGGACCGAGGTGGTGCGCTGGCATGCCAGCGACGGCAGCGAGGTCGAAGGGCTATTGATCTACCCAGTGGATTACGTCGCCGGGCAACGCTACCCGACGATCCTCCACACCCACGGTGGCCCCACCTGGGCCTGGGACGACCACCTCTACGCCGATTGGCACGACTGGGGGCAGTGGCTGGCCACCAATGGCTATGCCGTACTGCTGCCCAACCCACGCGGCAGCACCGGGCGTGGCTGGCGCTACGCACTGGGCAACCTGCACGACCTGATGGGCGGCGACTGGCACGATTCCCAGGCCGGGATCGACGCACTGATCGAGCGCGGCATCGCCGACCCAGAGCGGCTTGGCGTGGGCGGCTGGTCCTACGGCGGCTACACCACAGCCTGGACGATAACCCAGACGACGCGCTACAAGGCGGCCATTGTCGGAGCCGGGGTCAGCAACCGCGCCAGTTGCGCCGGCACCATCGACATCGTGCGCTGGCTACAGAGCTGGTTCCCAGCCGAGTTCCCGGAGAACCCGGATAGCTACTGGGACCGCTCGCCGGTCCGTTACGTCGGCGCTGTCGCCACCCCCACCCTGATCCTGCACGGCGAAAAGGACGAGCGCGTGCCGGTGAGCCAGGGCTGGGAGCTCTACAACGCCTTGAAAACGATGGGGGTCCCGACACAACTGGTGATCTACCCCCGCCAGCCGCACCTGATTGGCGAACGCAACCACCAGCGCGACCTGCTGCAACGGGTTGTCGAGTGGTTCGACCGCTATCTGAAGTGCTGAGGCGCTGGGAGACAACAGTGGGATGGACGACTAGCGCTCTCGGGTGTTGCAAGTACAATCGCCCGCACATACTCCAGCGCGCAGCGGTCGTCCATCAGCCGCGCCAACCCCGAAAGGATAGCCAGATGCGTGAGACAGCGGCAGTTCCACAGTTTGAGGTTGTTGATGATTGGTTGACGCTGCCGGAGGGCTTCCGGTGGGGTCAGGTGGTGCAGGTCGTTGTTGATGCGGCTGACCGGGTCTACTACTTCCACCGGCTCAAGCCAGGGGTGATGATCTTCGCGCCGGACGGCTCACACTTGGGTAGTTGGCCGGAGGACGGCCGGTTTGAGGACATCCATTCCGCCTGGTACGGCAAGGACGCCGACGGCGAGTATTTCCTGGTTGTCGACCGCGACCGCAACGCCGTTGCCCGCACGACCCTCAGCGGTGAAAAGGTCTGGGAGGTCGCTGGCGCGCGCTTCAATAAGCCCACCGATGCCGCCGCCGCCACCAATGGTGATATCTACGTGTCGGACGGCTACGGCCACCCGTATGTCCACCACCTGTCGCCAACCGGCGAGCACATCGCCACCTGGGGCAGCAGCGGTGTTGCGCCAAGCCAGTTCCACCTGCCGCATGGGGTCTGGGTCGCCGAGCGCGATGGCGTCGAGTGCGTCTACGTCTGCGACCGCGAGAACCGCCGCATCCAGCTGTTCTCACTCAACGGCGAGTATCTCGGCAAGCTCACCAACCTGCGCCGGCCGACCGACATCATCACCGGGCCGGACGGCCTGCGTTATGTCAGCGAGCTGCTGCACCGCGTCACGATCCTCAACGCCAACGACCATGCCATCGCCCACATCGGCGGCGAAGCGCGCGCCGAAGCCGGCCAGTTCATCGCCCCACACTCGGTCGCGCTCGACTCCAGCGGCGCGCTCTACGTCACCGAAGTCCTCGAAGGCCAGCGTGTCCAGAAGTTCCGGCGGGTGTGAGAGCTCCAGGGAAGGAAGACGGGTGGCAACCGACATGCGCGTGACATTGCCGGAAACCGGGGCCAACCGCGAACAGGTGCTCGCGGCATTGCGCGACGCACAGCGTAACGACGTTGACTGGCAAGGCGGGCGTTTGCAGGGGTTGGTCTACGCGGTCGGCGCGGATGTGATGTCGCTTGCCGAGGACGCCTACCTGGAGTACTTCCACACCAACCCTCTCTCGCCGAGCGCCTTCCCCAGCCTGAAGCGCTTCGAGGATGAGATCGTCGGTATGGTGTCTGGGCTG
>QEUZ01000412.1 GCA_003577355.1 Chloroflexota bacterium
ATCGCTCTGCTCTGATGCAACGAGCGACCCTGACCCGACAGTGGACGGTGGTTGGAACAATCAGTACGTCGCACATGCTGAAAGGAACCGACAGATGATCATCGTTCGTCAGACGTTTCAGGCCAAGTACGGCCAGGGGAATGCCCTGATCGCCTTGTTCAAGGAGTTCAACGAGCGCGCCCGTGCCGAGGGTGGCAACACCCCGCAGCTTCGCATCCTCACTGACGCCAGCGGCCGCTTTTTCACGGTCGTTACCGAAGCGACGGTCGCCAGCCTCGCCGAGTGGGAGAGCACGTTCAGTGCCAGCCTGAACCGCCCCTGGGTGGGTGAGTGGTTCAGCCGCATGGCCCCGCTGGTCGAATCCGGCACGCGCGAGTTCTTCACCGTCGTCGAGTAGCCACGCGGCGTACCGTTCCCCAACGCCCGCTGCCGAGCCGGT
This sequence comes from Chloroflexota bacterium, assembly GCA_003577355.1. Classification (GTDB taxonomy): domain Bacteria; phylum Chloroflexota; class Chloroflexia; order Thermomicrobiales; family CFX8; genus CFX8. The sequence goes on from QEUZ01000412.1 coordinate 440, forward strand.
AGCGGGCGTTGCTGCATGCGTCATTCATTGTCGTGGTGCACGAGTACAGGCTCGCCAGGATCGTGTTCGGATCGGTACAGTTCGCTTCCAGCAGGGAATATGGCGAACGTACGGCAGGAACACGCGATGACGACGACAGCGGCGCGGGCTTGGGTGGCGGACCTGTATGACTCCTACGTCACGTCGACCCGCGACATCCCCTTCTTTGTCGAAGAAGCGCGGCGCACCTATGGCCCGGTGCTGGAGCTGATGTCCGGCACTGGACGCGTCTCGCTGCCGCTGGCTCGCATTGGCGTCGATCTCACCTGCGTCGATCTCTCCGGCCCGATGCTGGCGCGCCTGCGTGGCAAGCTGGAGGCAGAGGGGCTCAGCGCAACGTTGCACGAGGCGAACGTTGCCTGCATGCGTTTGCCGGAGCGGGGCTACACCCTGGCGTTGTTGCCGTTCCAGTCGTTTGGGGAACTGGTGGAACCGCGCGACCAGCGGCTGGCCCTGCAACGCATCGCCGAGCATCTGACCCCGGGCGGGCGCTTCATTTGCACGTTGCATAACCCACGGTTGCGAACCGCCGGAGTGGACGGCCAGTTGCGTTTGCTCGGGACGTTCCCAATGGCCGATACCGGGGGCACGTTGGCGCTGTGGACGGTGCAGCAGCCGGATGCCGACCCGGCAGTGGTGCGGGCGCTGCAGTTCTACGAGCTGTACGACGCTGAGGGACGCATGACCGCCAAGCGCATGCTCGATGTGCGCTTCCGCCTCGTGGAGCGGGCAGAGTTCCTGGAGCTGGCCACCGCCGCTGGCTTCAGTGTTGAAGACCTCTACGGCGACTACGACCGCACGCCGTTCGATGACGAGCACAGCCCATTCATGCTCTGGGTGCTGAAGCGCAACGCCGCGGGCAAGCCAGTTGCCTGATGGCAACGCGCTGAGTCTTCGACAGAGTTGCGACAGCGGCGGGACATAACCTGCCGTACCGAAGGTAGCGGTTTCGCATTTCCCGAAGCGGTAGCGCTCCTGTTCGTTGGTCCATCCATGTACATCCCGCTCGCGACTTGGAGTGGGGTGCTGGTTGACGTTGACGCGGCAGACATCCGGCTCTTCGCCGGCTGCGACGGCGCCAGGATGCGCGTTCCAGTGATGGCCGCGAAGCAGCGTGGCAGCAGGCGGCAGCGGTCCACGTCTGCGATCGGGCGTGCGACTCCTGCTGCTGGGCGCCTTCCCCGTTTGACGCCGCTCCACCCTGCACCCTGCCGTGTGGACCCTGCTAAGCATTGTCGCTGGCGCGTATTGGCAGCGCTGGCAACGCCGTTCCGTGGGATGACCAGGGCTGCGCCGAGGTGTTGACCACCGACCCGCCCGTCGCGGTACGCCCAGATGTCAGTTCCCGGTCCATTGCGCCGTCGTTGCGCATCGCCTATCCTCGCGGGTGGCCTGGCGGTGTGGCCGGGTGCAGGCTGCGGTGACGCACCGGGGTGCTTGGAGAGGGAGCAGGAATGGGAGACGTTCGTCGCGTCGATTTCGAACATCGCCGAAGTTGCGATCTCGCCGGATGGCGAGCGCATCGCCTACGTGCTTACTGAAGCCTCGCAGGCCGAGCCGGCTCCGGTGATGTCGATCTGGATCATCGCTGCTGATGGCGGCACGCCGCGTCGCCTGACCACCTCCGACGGCATCGACACCAACCCGCGCTGGTCGCCCGATGGCACGCGCGTGGCGTTCCTGTCTGACCGCAAGGAACGCGGCAAGCTGCAGCTTTACCTGCTCTCGCTGGCAGGCGGCGAAGCGGTGCGCATGACCGACCACGCGGGTGGTGTGGCCGACCCGGCGTGGTCGCCGGACGGCACGAAGCTGGCCTTCACCGGCGCCGATACGGAATCGGACGAAGACAAGAAGCGCAAGGAAGAGCGCAACGACCACAAGATCGCCGACGCCGACTGGCGGCGGTCCAGTCTCTACGTGATCGACGCGCCGGCCGACGCCGCCACGCTCACCAGCCTGCCCGAACCGAAGCGTCTGACGCCCGAAGGCATGAATATCGGCGGCAACTTCGGCGGCGGCTATTCCTGGGCGCCGGATAGCGCCGGCTTTGTCGCGGTTGCGACCCCAACGCCGAAGGCGCACCACCAGTTCTCACCGGACCTGATTACCCTCGATCTCGACGGGAACATCACCAACCTGGGGAACTTTGAGGGCCTGTTGACTCGCCCGTACTTCAGCCCGGACGGCTCGACGATTGGGTTTATTGGCTGCGAGGACAAGACCCCGTCTTTCTTTTCCCTGCGCACCATCCCGGCCACGGGCGGGGAGTCCAGCGTCGTCCTGCCGAAGCATCGCGCGTCGTTCCACGACTTCCGTTGGCTGCCGGACGGGGACCGTATGCTCGCGGTTACCGAAGAGGGCCAGCAGAACCACCTGCGTATCGTGGACCCGGAAGCGCGCACGTCCACGTCTGCCCTCGACGGGTTGCCGGTGGGGGGTGGTGGGAGCTTCTTCGGCGCGGCCGCCAGCCTCAGCGCCGATGGCCAAACGCTCGCCTTCGCCTGGGCCACCGACCACGCCTATGGCGATCTCTACGTCGCCAAGCTCGGTGGAGCGCCGAAGAAGCTCACCGACCTCAACCCCTGGGTGCGTGACCACGACTGGGGCGAGGTGCGGGAGATCTCCTGGACATCCACCGATGGCATGCGGATCGAGGGGCTGTTGATCCTGCCGGTCGGCTATCAGGAAGGCCAGCGATATCCGCTGCTGCTGCAGATCCACGGAGGCCCCTGTGCTGCCTGGACGCGCCACCTCTTCGCCAACTGGCACGACTGGGGCCAGTTCATGGCGCAGCGGGGCTACGCCGTGCTGTTGCCGAACCCACGCGGCTCGTCCGGCCAGGGGTCGGACTTCCTCTGCGCCATTGTCAACTGCTATGGCGAACCGGACTGGGACGACCTGATGACCGGCGTCGACTACGTGATCGAGCAGGGCATCGCCGACCCGGAGCGCATGGTCGTGGGCGGCTGGAGCGGTGGGGGCTTCCTGACGAACTGGACCATCACCCACACCGACCGCTTCAAGGCGGCAGTCAGCGGGGCGGGCATTGCCAACTGGGTCAGCTTCCAGGGCACCGCCGACGTGCGCAGCGTCTTCGATGGCTATCTCGGCCGGGTGGACGAGGATACCGAGCACCATTGGCGGCTCTCGCCGATCCGCTACATCAAGAACGCAGTGACCCCGACCCTGATCCTGTATGGGGAGAACGACTTGCGCGTTCCGGTCAGCCAGGGCTTTGAGCTGTACGAAGGCCTGAAGAGCCGCGGCGTCGAGACGCAACTGGTCATGTACCCGCGTGAGCCGCACGGCATCGGCGAGCGCAAGCACCAGCTCGACTTGCTGGAGCGGGTAACGAGCTGGTTCGATCGCCACATCGGCAAGGCGTAAATCTGCAGATCGTCCTCCTATTCGCCGGTGGCACATGCTTCACCCGTGTGGGTGGGGGTGGGCCACCGGCGGAGTTTGGGGTGTGGTTGGGTAACCCTGAGCCTGCGCGGTTGCAACCATGCCGACTAGCGCACGCAGCGTCCGCAGTGGCGTCATGCCTGAACCGCTGCGCGGACATGCCAGCTGGGGGCAGTCCCTCCACCCCCCGACGACAGCCATCCGGCCACGGTGGATAATCAGCGCCAAGATGATGGCTCGCTCAGGAGGGAGTGACGGAGCAATGGCGCGGAACTGGGATGTAGCCGAGTGGCTGGATGAGCGTAGCGAGCGCTTTACCGCCATGTCGGACGATATCTGGGCGCACCCGCAGGTGGCGCTGGCGGAGACGTATGCCTGCGCACTGCAGGCTGAAGCGCTGGAAGCGGACGGCTTTCGGGTGACCCGCAACGTCGGCGACCTGCCGACAGCCTTCATGGCCGAGTGGGGCAGCGGTGGGCCGGTCATCGGGTTCCTGGGGGAGTACGATGCTCTGCCGGACCTCTCGCAGAAGGCGCAACCCACCCACGACCCGGTAGTGGCCGGTGGGCCTGGGCATGGCTGTGGACACAACCTGCTCGGAACCGCTGCCCTGGCCGCCGCGACGGCGCTGAAGAGCTGGCTGGAGAGCACCGGCCGCAGCGGGACCGTGCGCTACTACGGTTGCCCGGCGGAGGAGACCGGGGCGGGCAAGGTCTTCATGGCGCGGGCTGGGGTCTTTGACGATCTGGATGCTGCCTTCACCTGGCACCCCTGGCAGAACAACACGATCTGGGTCTCCAGCAGCCTGGCGATCGACCACATCACCTTCCGCTTCCATGGGGAAACGGCGCATGCCGCTGGGTCGCCGGAGACGGGGCGCTCCGCGCTGGATGCCGTGGAGCTGATGAACATCGGGGTCAACTTCCTGCGCGAGCACATCATTGAGAAGGCGCGTATCCACTACGTGATTACCAACGGAGGTGGCCAGCCAAACGTGGTGCCTGCCGAGGCGGAGGTCTGGTACTACGTGCGCGCGCCGGAACGCGACCAGGTGGATGCGCTCACCGCGCGGGTGCGCAAGTGCGCCGAAGGCGCGGCGCATATGACTGAGACCCGCTTAGAGGTGCTGGACGCCTACGGGGTCCACAATTATCTGCCAAGCTACGTGCTTTCCGACCTCGCGTTCGATGTGCTCTCGGAACTGGGGCCGATCGACTTCACCGACGAGGAGGTTGCGTTCGCGCGCACGATCTCCAACGCGTTCCCGGAGACGAACCGCCGCGCGTCGCTCCGCTCGCACGACATCCCGCTCGATGCGCTGAACGCTGGCCTGTTCGGTGGGATCACGCCGATGGGTGAACGGGGCAAGGTGTTGTCCGGTTCAACCGATGTCTCGGAGGTGAGCTGGATCACCCCGACGGTGCAGGTGCTGAC
>QEUZ01000413.1 GCA_003577355.1 Chloroflexota bacterium
GGCCGAGCCGCTGTAGTCGACATGGATGTCGGAGCCGTTGATGTCGATCGTCACGGCCAGTTCGGCTGGTTCGGGGCGGCCCTCAATCGGTTCAACAGCATGGTAGCGCCCATCGGGAAGCTCAGCGATGGCTTCTCGCATCGCCTGTTCTGCGCGTGTCTGCACCGTATCCGCCAACGCCGTCAGTGAGTCCAGGTTGTACTCCGTGAGGAACGCACCCACGCGCTGCGCGGCAACGACGTTGGCGGTGACCTGCGCCTCGATGTCGGTCAGCACCATTTCTGGTTGTCGCACGTTGGCGCGGATCATCGCGAAGAGGGTGTCGTTGGGACGGCCAGCGGTGTACAGCCGCATCGGGGGGATGAACAAGCCTTCTTCGTGAAGGTCGCGCACTGCCATCCCATCTAACGCACCACCAATGGATGATGTGTGCGCGACGGTATTAGCGAACGCGACGACGCTGCCGCGATGGAAGATCGGGGTGATGACCGAGATATCGTCGAGGTGCCCAGCGCACAACCAGGGATCGTTGGTGACAAACACATCTCCTGGCTGCATCTCTGCCACTGGAAACAGCGTGAGCATGTGCCGAGTCAGGCGCGGCATGATCAGGTTGAAGACGGGCATCGAGCGATATGAATGTGCCAGCGAGTCGCCGCGCGCATCCAGGATTTCACATCCGAAGTCTTGGGCGGCCCCGATAATTGTGGAGACGGCGGTGCGTAACACCGTCGTCCACATCTCGTCAGCGATGCTGATAAGACGACTCCACATGATTTCTAGCGAGATTGGGTCGAACGTCTCGCCGACGACTGGCGCGCTGCGCGTCGAAATGGTCATGCTGCACCCTCTTCTGCCAATGCACCAATGTGCACCACAATTGCTCGGTAAGCGTCCACCGTTGCTGTATCTCCTGGCCAGATAACGGCTGTGGCTTCACGCTCTTCCACAATGGCCGGCCCGTGAAACGTCATCCCAGGTTGGAGCAGGTCACGGTCGTAGATCGGGGTTACGATGTAGCCTTGGCCGGGGAAGTATGCGCTGCGGTGTGCTTTGATGGCACGCTCTGCGGATGCTGCAATGAGCGTTTCTTTGCGCAGATGCACCTGGCTTGCCGGACCGCGGGCAGTCAACCGCCAGTGCAACCCTTCGATCGGGAGTCCTTCCAATACACGCCCATAGCGACTCTTATAGGCGGCTTGGAACGCAGCAGTGATTTCTGGCAGGCTCTCAGCAGTCAGCGTCCCCGCAGGAAGCGGCACGTCGATCTCGTGGTACTGGCCCTCGAGGCGCATCTCGCCCCAACGTCGAAACGTAATCTGGTCCGCCGCAACCCCTGCGCTGGCAAGCTCCGCGGTAGCAGTTGCCGTGAGCTGGTCATACATTGCATTGATTTCGTCCCAATCCGCATGTAGCAGGGAGACCATGCGGGTCATCCCGGCTGTGAAAGCGATTGGGGCGACCAACGCTCCCAGCGCGGAAGCGACGCCCGCTGCTGGTGGGAAGATCACCACCGGACTGCCGAGGATGCGCGCGACTGCGACAGCGTGAGCCGGCCCGGCTCCACCGAAGGCGATGGTCGCGAGCGCGCGCGGGTCGCGGTTGCGTTCGATGATGTGCATGCGGGCTGCCGCCGCCATGCTTTCGTTGACAACCCGGTGCACACCCCAAGCGCAGGCTTCAACCGTCACTCCCAGTTCATCTGCCAGGCGTGTCAGCGCCTCGCGAGCGGCGGGTTCACGCAGCGGAATTGCTCCACCGAGGAAGAAGTCCGGGTTGAGGTAACCCAACAGCAGGTTCGCGTCGGAAACGGTCGGGTCACTACCGCCGAGGCCGTAGCAGGCTGGGCCTGGGTCGGCCCCAGCGGAGTCTGGGCCAACCTTGAGCAGACCGAGCTCGTCACGACGCGCAATAGAACCGCCACCAGCGCCGATTTCGATCAAGTCGATAACGGGTGTGACGACAGGCAGGCCAGAACCCTTCATGAAGCGGCGCACCCGGGCAACTTCCAGGATTTGGGCCAGCTCTGGCTGGCCACTCTCGATCAGGCAGGCCTTCGCGGTTGTGCCGCCCATGTCGAGCGATAGCACATCGGTATACCCGGCCAGTTGGCCAAAGAAGGCTGCCGCGATTGCACCTGACGCCGGGCCGGATTCCAGCAAACGGATCGGCCGTGAGGTTCCGGTTGCGGCTGAGGCAATCTCGCCGGATGAAAGCATGAGATGTAGCGGCGCCTGCACCCCACCAGCATGGAGCGCCTGCTCAAGCTCGCCAACGTACTTCTGCACCGCTGGCCGGGTGAAGGCGTCCGCAGCAACCGTCGATGTGCGTTCGTACTCCCCGGCCACCGGCGCAACGTCGGATGAAAGTGAGATCGCCAGGCCGGGGAATGCTGCTGCAAGCGCTTCGGCGACGGCGCGCTCGTTGGCTGGGTTGCGGTACGCATGGAGGAAGGCAATCGCGACCGATTCCACCTGCAGCTCGCGTATCGCGTCGATTGCGTCGGCTACAGATTCCGGGCTTGGAGTCCGCAGGACCCGGCCGTGTGCATCGGTGCGTTCGTCGATCTCCAGCCGCAGCGGCCGTGGGACAAGTGGCTCTGGCGGAGGTGCGAACAGGTCGTAAATGTCGTACATCTGCTCGCGCCCGAGTTCCAGTGTGTCGCGGAACCCGCGCGTCGCGAGGAGCAACGTCCTGGCGCCTTTCCGCTCGATCAGCGCGTTGGTTACCAGGGTTGTCGAATGGACGACTAGCGCCAAGGCATGAGGTGTCAGTATCCCGCGTTCGATCAGGTCGTTCCACCCGCGCAACACACCGCGAGCAGGGCGTCGAGCATTGGTCAACACCTTGTGGCGCGCGATGATGTCGCCCGAACGCAGATCGACGGCGACGAAGTCGGTGAAGGTCCCACCGACGTCAAATGAGAGCGCGATATCACCCGGTTGCTGTCGCACGCGAACGGTACCCCTTCCTTCGTATCACGCGGGAATCCTACTCGAGAGCTCATGTAGCGGGAGACAGCAAATACAGCCAGACAACCGAGCCGACCAACGCCATGAGCGGGAGGAAGATGACATACACCCTCTTGGAACGCCGAACGAAGCGCGTTGATACGATGCGATACCCCAGGAACGCGCACCCGATAGACGCGGCGACCAACACGACCCCAGCGACAGAGTAGAAGATGCCAGGGAGAAGTTGGCCATCTCCAGGGAAGGGGTAGTTCCAGAGGATCGCGATGTCGAACAGGGCGATTCCTAATGTCGTCAGCACCGCCCAATTGGAGATCGACCGGACGATTGCTTCGTCGAGCGAGCGACTGGGTAGGGGGTCGTGGTTCACAGGCGGATGAACCCCTGGTCGGTCACCCGCGCTTCCGGGATGACCGAGAGGGCCATGAAGGCGAGCAATCCGAACGGAGAAACGAGCGGTGAACCAAGCTCCCGCGCTGCGCTCTC
>QEUZ01000414.1 GCA_003577355.1 Chloroflexota bacterium
GCGGGCTGAACCTCGCGTCGTCCCCACGCGTGTGGGGGTGAACCGCACGGCTGGCCATCGGCTGGCTACGACCGTCGGTCGTCCCCACGCGTGTGGGGGTGAACCGGCCAATGCCGCCTCGCACTCCGCACAATCTTCGTCGTCCCCACGCGTGTGGGGGTGAACCGGACGGATCATCGACGCCGACACTCATCGCGTTGTCGTCCCCACGCGTGTGGGGGTGAACCGAACACCTGTTCGATGTCCAGGACGAGCACTGCGTCGTTCCTACGCCTGTGCGAGTCAGATATCGTCATGCACCGCACCGGCGCTTGAGGAACTCCAGCACGATGGCGTTGAACCATTCCGGGCGCTCGGAGGGGGGGAGATGCCCGGTGTTGGGGAGGATGCACAGCTCGGCGTCTGGCAGCAGGCTGTAGAGCTCAGCCGGCACCGCGACTGGGAAGAAGCGATCGCGGTCGCCGTGGATGATGAGTGCTGGTGCGCGCACACCCCGGAGCGCCTCCGCGTCCGGGAAGTCGTCGCGGTGGCTGTGGTTGCCCAGGGCGATGAACGCCGCCGCGACCTCGCGCCAGTGCTGTGGGCCAAGGGCGCTGTGGCGGGCCAGGCGCTCGGCTGGCTGCCCCTGCCAGATCGTCTCCGGGGTCTGTTCGGCCCACCAGGCGCGCAACTGTGGTCCGTAGAAGAAGGTTCCGCCGGCGAGGATGTGCGCCTTCGCCAGCTCCGGCGCTTCCAGCGCCAGCCAGAGCTGGAGCATCGCACCGGTGCTCTCGCCGCAGAGCACCGGCTGCTCCAGGGCCAGTGCTCGGCACATGCTGATGATGTCTCGGGCGAACTGGTGGTGTCGCATCGCTGGCAGACCGGCCGGGTTGTTGGTGCGGCCATGCCCGCGCAGCTCCGGCACGATCAGCCGGTAGTGCGCCCCGAATGCCGCCAGCTGCGCCCGCCAGAAGTGGGCCGTGGCGAGGAACCCATGCAACAGCACCAGCGGCGGGCCGTTTGGCTGGCCGTGCTCTTCGTAGTAGAGCATCAGGTCGTCCACTGGCACGAATGGCATGGGCGCGCACCCCTTCCAGGGTTACCGGGCGACGCAGGCTTCGGACCCGGCCCACTGACCGGCTGGGCCGGAACCGAGCGCCACCCCCTTCCAGGGTTACTGGGCGACGCAGGCTTCGGACGGTTCGGCGCTGCCGGCAACCCGTGCGCGCTCCAGCAGCTCCGCCCGGCTTGCCGCGCGCGGTGGGTAGATCACCTCGGTGTTGATCCGCCGCTTGCGTGCTTTCGCCGCTGCACCGGTCTCGGTAACGACCCGCTCCCAGCCCCGGGTGAACACTGCGCCGGAGCGCCCGAGGTCGAGGCAGGTCACGTAATCCGGTTGCCGGTAGGTCAGGAGTGGCAAGCCCAGCAGGTCGCGCGCGGCGTTCTCCCCAGCGTACCGCCCCAGTTGCAGCGCATGCTGGCAGGATTGTAGCGTCAGATGTCCGTCGCCGGTGTCGGCTGCCGCGGCATCACCAGTGACGAACACACCGGCTGCCTCCGGCGCCTGTAAGGCGCCATCCACCAGCACCCGCCCCAGGGCGTCGCGCATGCCCGGCACCTGGGCGGCGAACGGGGCTGCACGCATGCCGGTTGTCAGCACAACTGCATCAGCCGCCAGGCGCCGGCCATCCGCCAGCGTTACCTGCCCATCGTCCAACGCTGCGACCGCCACCCCCAGCAGCAGCTCCACCCGGGCCGCCTCCAGCGCAGCGCGGATCGTGGCGTGCGGCCCTATCCCCAGGGTGGCGCCAACAGTTGCGCTCCGCCCGATGAGTACGATGCGCGCCCGTTCTCCGACGGCCTCCCCACCGTGCAGGGCCAGCCGGTCGCGCAGCTCCAGCGCCAGCTCGATGCCGGTGAACCCCGCGCCGATCACAGCGACCACCGGTTCGGCGCACTCCCGCGCGACCTGCGCCAGCCGACGGTCGAAGGCCAGCGCCTCCGCCTGGGTGTCGATCGCGTCGGCGGCATCAGCCCCCAGCACGCTGGGGCGCTGCATCTGGCTGCCGGTTGCGACGACCAGCCGCCGGTAGGGGAGCTCCGCGCCGCCTGCCACCCCGACAATGCGCCGGTCGGGGTCCAGCGTCTGTGCATCGCCCGGCACGAAGCGCACACCCGCCGTCGTCAGCAGGGGCGACAGGTCCACTGCCAGCTCCTCCGGGTGGGCCTCGTAGAGTCGTGGGCGGATCTGCAACACCGGTTCACGCGCCAGCAAGGTCACCTCTCCACCGTCGGCCAGCAGCCGCTTGGCCGCCATGGCCGCCCAGAACCCGGAGAACCCGCTCCCAACCACCAGTACGTCATGCATCCGGTCCCTCCTTCCGGCGCGTCGCCCGTGGTGGGCGACGTGTGGCGTAGCGCTCGGTAAACCAGGCGGCCACGGACGCCATAGCCGCCTGCGACGATTTCGCCTGGACCTCTTCGGCGATCTGGGCTAGCGAGCGGCCGGCCAATGACCGGCGCATGGCCGCTTCCGCTTCCAGCATGGCCCGGTGGATCGAGCAGACCCCGCTGGTGGCCGCTGCGGGGGGATGTGCATCGTCCCACAGGGCGCAGCGCGCGCGGATGTTGCGGCACTCGAACAGGGGGCCACCTTCGTGGACGGCGTCGGCGATCTCCAACAGGCTGATCTCTTGGGGTGGGCGCGCCAGCTGCCAGCCACCGCGCACCCCTTCCGCGCCGCTCACCAGCCCGGCGCGCGCCAGCTGGGTCAACTGCTTGCGCATGAACGGGGTCGGCAAGCGCTGGAACTCGGCCAGGTCGCGGGCGCTAGGGGTGACCCCCGCCGGCACGTTGCTGAGGTTCAGCAAGGTGTGTAACGCGTACTCCACTGCGGCCCCGTAGTGCGCCATCTGGTTCCACCAGCTTCATAACTACGATCATATTGATCGCAGTATATATGCTCTAGCGCCGCTGCACAACTGCCGGCCGATGGAGTGGCGCACACGGGACCATCCTCCCATCGTCGCCACCGGCCTCGCCGGTCATGATTAGCGCACTGCAGGCGGTGGACGTCACGGCCGGTGCAGGAGTTGGTCCGTCCCTCTGGTATCTGGGAGCTTCGATGTCTGGTTCCGACCCGCGCCGTATCCGGCGCAGCCTCGCTGGCCTGGTTTGCCTGCTGCTCCTGCTCGGTGTCGCCGCCGTCGATGCTCCACCGGCTGCCGCGAGCGACCCGCTGGATGCGCCGGATGCCGTGCTCTACTTCCCGCAAACCGGCCAGGTGGTTACCGGCCCGTTCCTCGACTACTGGCAGGCGCACCCGGAGATCGGCATGCCGGTCAGCCCACATGTCCAGGTTGGGTTACACCTCACCCAATGGTTTGAGTACGCGCGGGTGGAGCTGCGCTGGGTTGGCATGGCCGAAGCGACGGTGGACGATATCTACCCGGTGGAGCTCGGCCCGGAGCGCTTCTTCCCGGATACCGGCCATTCGGTGACCAGCGGCTTCCGCGCCTATTACGAGCAACCCGGCGTCGCCGAACGGCTCGGCCCTCCCATTTCTGAGGAGTTCGTGGTGCGGGGGGTGGTCCACCAGTTCTTCCAGTTTGGCGCGCTGCGCTGGGATGCCGCCAGTGGCGCGCAACTGGTGCAGCTCGGACGGCTGGATGCCTGGCTGAACCGCCAGCTCGGACGGCCGCAGCCGATCCCACCGGGGGCGATCAATGCCGACACGTCCGGCATCGCCCCGTACTCCGCGCAGCTCAGTGGGGAACGCTGGATCGAAGTCGACCTCAGCGACTACACCGTCACTGCCTGGGTGGGCAACGTCGCGGTGTTGCGGGAGCAGGTCGTGGTTGGGTCACCCTATTCGCCGACGGTGCAGGGCACGTTCCATATTTCCACGAAGGTGCGCATGCAGGACATGTCCGGCATTGGCTGGAACGGCGAGCCGTACTTCGAAGCGAACATCCCCTGGGTGATGTATTTCTATGAAGATTACGCCTTCCACGGCACCACCTGGCGCACCACGTTCGGCATCGCCGATGGCCAGGGCTGCGTCGTCATGCCCAACCATGTCGCCCAGTTCCTTTGGGAGTTTGCTGAAACCGGCACGCGGGTGTGGGTCCACGGGTAGCGCCCTCACCCCCCTGCCCCCCTCTCCCGTCGCCACGGGCGAGGGGGGCGCTTGGTGTGGTGATGGGCTGTTCGATGACGCGTGCACTACAACGGGCATGACGAGGACTCACCCCTATAGTCGCTGGACACCCCATCGCCCGTGGGTACGCGAGAGGGGGACGGGGGTGAGGGCCACCTACCCACACACCACTTGCACGGTTGTGCCAACGCCGGGTGTGCTGGTAACGCTGAGCGTTGCGCCGGCCCGCTCGGCGCGCTCGCGCATGGAGTGCAGCCCGAGGTGACCGGGGAAGCTGCCGCTGGCGTCGAAGCCGATGCCGTTGTCGCGGATGCAGAGGGTGATGTGTGGCGTGGTGGTCAACTCCAGTTCGATGCGCGTGGCGCGGGCGTGCTTGATGATGTTGTGCATAGCCTCCTGGGCGATGCGGTAGAACGCCTCTTTCTGGGCCAGCGAGAGCGGTGGTTCAGCCGGCAGGCTGGTGCGTACGTCAACACGCTGGCGGGCGCGTAAGGCAGCGGCCTGCTTCTCCAGCGCGGCAACCAGCCCTTCCTGCTCCAGCGATTCTGGCCGCAGTTCGAAGATGAGCGCGCGCATCTCGGCTAGCCCAGCTTCGGCCAGCGCGAGGACGTACTCCAGCGGTTCGCCGGCGCGGGCAGGGTCGCGTTCCAGCAGGGTGCGGGCGGTGCGCGCGCCGAGGGCGATGCCGTAGAGCGCCTGGGAGACGGAATCGTGCAGTTCGCGCGCAAGCCGCTGGCGTTCTTCCAGCGTCGCCAGGGTGAGCGCCTGGGCATGCAG
>QEUZ01000415.1 GCA_003577355.1 Chloroflexota bacterium
TGGGGGGTGCCGACCCTCAACTCCAGCGCGGCGGTGACGCTGTGCGACGACAAGGTCGCGATGAGCCTGGCCTTCGCCCGTGCCGGAGTACCGACCCTGCGCACCGCCATGGCCTTCACCTCCGAGAGCGCACTGGAGATCGGCGAGCGCTTCGGCTACCCGCTGGTGGTCAAGCCGGTCACTGGCTCCTGGGGGCGGCTGCTGGCGCGCGCCAATTCACCGGCGGCCCTGCGCACGATCCTCGAGCAGAAGCGCACGCTGGGGGGGCACCAGCATGGCGTTTTCTACTTGCAGGAGTACATTGCCAAACCGGGGCGCGACATTCGCGCCTTTTTCGTTGGCGGCGAGGTACTGGCGGCGTCCTACCGCAACGCCGAGCATTGGGTGACCAACGTTGCACGCGGGGCGGTATCAACCCCCTGCCCACTTACCGACGACATCATCGGGATCACCCGCGCCGCCGCCGCCGCTGTCGGCGCCGAGATTGCCGGGGTGGACCTGGTGGAAACGCCGGATGGCCTGAAGGTGATCGAGATCAACAGCGGCGCCGAGTTCAAGGGGCTGAGAGCAACCACCGATATCCCGGTGGCCGAGATCATCGTCGCCTATGCGGTGCAGAAGATCGCCGCGTTCGCAAGGAAGTAGTTCGAGAAGCCGACGTCTCCCCACGCGCGAGCAGAGAGGTGGGGGCGCTGCGGGGAGGGAATGAGGAAGATGTCCAGGTTATCGGTGGGGATTGTCGGTGGTTCCGGGTATACCGGTGGCGAGGCGCTACGCCTCCTGCTTGGCCACCCGATGGTCGAAGTGACGCAAGTCACGTCGCGTTCGTTGGCTGGCAAGTTCGTCACGACCACCCACCCCAACCTGCGCAAGCGCACCAACCTCAAGTTCATCCACCCAGACGCCCTGCAACCGTGCGACCTGCTGTTCCTCTGCCTGCCGCACGGCACCGCCGCCAACGCTGCAGCGGGCTATCTGGACAAGGCGCCAGTCATCATCGACCTCAGCGCCGACTTTCGGCTGGATAACCCAGCCGACTACCAGCGCTGGTACGGCTGGTCCCACCCGAATACCGAACTGCTCTCCCGCAGCGTCTATGGCATGCCGGAACTGCATCGCGACGAGATCCGCAAGGCGAACTACATCGCCAGCCCCGGCTGCATGTCGACCGCCGCGATCCTCAGCCTCTACCCGCTCGCCAAGAGCGGCCTGCTCGACCCCGCCATGCCGATCGTCATCGAATCGAAGACCGGTTCATCGGGCAGCGGCGGCGAGGCCGGCCCCGGTACGCATCACCCGGAGCGCAGTGGCGTGATCCGGCCATTCAAGTCCACCGGGCACCGCCACTCCGCTGAGGTGATCCAGGAACTGAGCTGCAACGGGTACACCCCCTGCATCGCCTTTTCGGCGGTGGCAGTGGAAGCGGTGCGCGGCATCCTCAGCGTGGCCCACGCCTTCACCCGCGAGAAGGTGACCGATAAGGACCTGTGGCAGATTTACCGTGCTGCCTACAAGGACGAGCCGTTCATCCGCATCGTCAAAGAATCGAGCGGTATCCATCGCCTGCCGGAGCCGAAGATCCTGACCGGCTCGAACTTCTGCGATGTCGCCTTCGAAACCGACCCGCACTCCACGCGCGTCGTCGCCCTGGCGGCCATCGACAACCTGATGAAGGGTGCCGCCGGCCAGGCGGTGCAGGCCATGAACGTGCGCTACGGCTGGGATGAAACGCTCGGGCTGGAGTTCATGGGGCTGCACCCGGTCTGACGTGGACTGCCGCACTCCCGCGCCCTCTCCCGCGGCACGAGTGGGGCCTTGGAGGATCGGCATTGTCCGCTTGCAGCGTCGGCACTTCTCGTTGCTGTTCGATGTGCTGAGGACTCACTCCTGTAGACCTGGTCGTCCCTCTCACTGGGAGAGAGGAAGGGGTGAGGTATCGGGGGAACGATGACCAATACGATTGTTGTGAAGCTCGGCGGCAGCGCCGGGATTGACTTGGGACTGACGCTCGATGACCTGGCGACGCTGTGGCCGGGGCAGCAGGTGGTGCTGATCCACGGGGCCAACGCCGCGCTGGACGAGTTCACCCGCGCGCAGGGGCGCGAGCCGCGCCTGGTGACATCCTCCACCGGTCAGGTGAGCCGCTTCACCGACCAGCAGACGATGGACGATTTTCTGGCGATCTACGCCGGACGCACCAACAAGCGCATCGTTGAGGGCTTACAGGCGCGGGGGGTGAACGCCGTCGGCTTGACTGGGCTGGACGGCGGGATCGCGCGCGGCACGCGCAAAGACACGATCCGTATCGTCGAAGATGGCAAGCCGAAGGTGCTGCGCGGCGATTATGCTGGTAGCTTGACGACGATCGACACCAGCCTGCTGAACCTGTTGCTCGCAGGCGGTTACCTGCCGGTGCTGACCCCGCCGGCCCTTTCGGCCAATGGCGAGGCGATCAATGTCGATGGCGACAAGCTGGCCCTGCGGCTAGCGCTGGCGCTCAACGCGCGCGCGCTGGTGATCCTCTCGAATACCGCTGGCCTGCTGCGCGACCTCAACGACCCAACCTCGCTGGTGACGACGATTGACGTCACGTCCGACGCGTCGGTCGCCGCCGCACTCGGTTCGGCTGAAGGGCGCTTCAAGAAGAAGGTGCTGGCCGGCATCGACGCCGTGCGCGAGGGCATCCCCCAGGTGATCTTCGGCGATGCCCGCATCGAACGCCCTGTCAGCCGCGCCCTGGCGGGTGAGGGCACGGCGGTGGTCGGAGCGCCCTCACCCCCCCAACCCCCCTCTCCCGTCGCCACGGGCGAGGGGGGCGCGTTGGGGGCAGGGGCTGCTGCCGCTTCTGCAACCGCATCGCTGGTGGCTACCGAAAGTCGGAGTGCATCGACAACAGGCGTTGTAGCCGTATCCCCGGCCCCTGTGGCCCAGACACCCCCCTCGCCCGTGGCGACGGGAGAGGGGGGCCGGGGGGGTGAGGGCTACTCCGCCGACCGCACCCTGCAGCCCGCCCTGTATGCCAAGCGCGATGTCGTGCTGGTGCGTGGCGAAGGGGCGCTCCTCTACGATGCCGATGGCCGCGAGTACGTCGATGTGATGAGCAACTACGGGGTGAACATCCTCGGGCATGCCCACCCGGACGTGACGGCGGCGATCAGCAGGCAGGCGGGCCGCTTGATCTCCGGGCACCAGTCGTTCCTGAACGATGTGCGGGCTGCGTTCCTGGAGGCGCTGGTCGGGATTGCGCCGGAAGGACTGGAGAGCGTCTTCCTGAGCAATTCCGGAACGGAGGCGGTGGAAGCAGCCCTCAAGTTCGCGCGGGTTGCGACCGGCCGCACCCGGCTGGTGGCGGCACGGGGCGGCTATCATGGACGCACCCTCGGCGCGCTAGCGGCGACCGCCGACAAGAAGTACC
>QEUZ01000416.1 GCA_003577355.1 Chloroflexota bacterium
CATACGCGCCACGCCGGCCCCACAGCAGCGTCCCGATAGCAACTGCCAGCACCGGCAGGAGCCACACGGAACCGCCGAGCGATGGCGCCGCGCCAAACGCGACGACGAGAGGAGCCAACAGCAGCAGCGGGCCAAGCACAACCAAGGCGCGGCGTCCGCGTCGATCGGCAAGGTACCGCAACAGCGGGTCGCGCTGCGCGTACTCAGGAGCCATACCGCACCTGCTCCGCAACGGCGGCATCGAGCATGGGGTGCGCGGCCAACGCCCGCCCACCTGCAGCGACCCGCGCTGCAAGGAGCGCCGCAAACTGATCTGCCGGAACTGGCCTGGAGAAGTAGTAGCCCTGCCCTGCATCGCAACCGGCGGCGCGCATGCGCTCGGCCTGGTCGTCGGTTTCAATCCCCTCGGCGGTCACCCGCATCCCAAGTTCGTGCGCCATTGCCGCAACCGCGCGCACAATCGCGTCAGATTGCACCACCTCGTCACGTGCGAGGAGACGCTCGGTTGGCCCAGGGTTGACAAACGACTTGTCGACCTTGACGACATCGACCGCCAAGCGCGCCAGGTAGCTCAACGACGAATACCCGGTCCCGAAGTCGTCGATGGCTAACCGTACGCCGAGGTCACGCAAGGCCCGCAGCGTTTCTGCAGTCGCCTGGACATCCTGCACGATGACGCTCTCGGTGATCTCCAGGCGCAAATGCTCCGGCGCCAGCCCGCTGCACCGGAGCGCGCCAGCGACATCGTCCACCAAGCCGCCGCGCTGGAACTGCCTGGCCGAGAGGTTGACGCTCAGCACCTTCGGAGCGAACGAACCGAAGCACTCCTGCCACTCCCGCGCCTGACGGCAAGCCTGGTAGAGCACCCACTGACCGATGGCGAGAATCTGCCCAGTCTCTTCCGCCAGTGGGATAAACTCGGAGGGTGGCACCAGCCCGCGCTGCGGGTGCTGCCAGCGTACCAGCGCTTCCGCCCCAATGATCTCGCCGGTCGACAGGTCCCACTCCGGTTGATAGTGCACGCGCAATTGCTCGCGCTGGACGACGTGCTGCAAGTCGGCCTCGAGGGCAACCTGGTCGACGGAATACACGTTCATATGCTGGTTGTAGACCGCGTATCCGGCTCGGCCATCCGCCTTTGCGCGGTAGAGCGCGATGTCCGCCATGCGCAGCAGGTCATCCGCTGCGCGCTGCTCGCCATCGCTGATGGCGATACCGACGCTTCCCGTAACAAACACCTCTTGCCCGACAAGGTCGAACGGCGCGCGCAGGGTGGAGATGATCCGCTCGGCAACGTCGATCGCGTCATCCGGGTGCGCGACACTTTCCAACAGGATGATGAACTCGTCCCCACCGAGGCGCGCCACGGTGTCGGTGTCGCGTACAGACCGCACTAATCGCCCAGCAAACTGCAGCAGCAATGCATCGCCGACGACGTGCCCCAGGCTGTCGTTGACCACCTTGAACCTGTCCAGGTCGAGGAACAGCACGGCATGGGTCTCGCCGGTGCGGACTGCGCGAGCGAGGGCGTGCTCCAAACGTTGGTTGAACAGCAAGCGGTTCGGCAAGCCGGTGAGGACGTCGTAGAAGGCGCGCCGCTCCAGTTCCTCTTCAAAGCGCACGCGGTCGGTCACGTCGCGGCAGTTCACGACGACGCCGCGCACGACCGGGTTATCCCGCAAGTTGGTGGCGAGCAGTTCCAGGTGTCGCCAGCTTCCATCTGCGTGCATCGCCCGCATCAATAGCGGGCCGCCAGCGGGTGCGTGCTCGATCAGCGCCTGAACACGCTCGCGGTCGTCCGGATGGATCAGCGTCGTCGGGCCGAGTGCAAGCGCCTCTTCAACGCTATAGCCAAGGATCGAGCGCACCGAAGGGGTAACGTAGGTGATCGTGCCGTTGTCGTTGATGACAACGGTCAGCTCGGTGCTGTTTTGCACCAGCGAGCGGAAATACTCCTCGCGCTCGGCCAACAGGGCTTCAGCCTGCTTGCGGTCGGTGATATCGAGCCAGACCCTCTGGACATACAGTGGGCGGCCTTCGGCATCGCACACCACCCCTGAGCGGTCGCGCACCCAGACAGTGCGGCCATCGGCGGCGACCATGCGGTACTCGGCGGTAAAGGGCGCACGGCGTGCCCGTGCGCGCCGATACTCAGCGACAACCCGTTCCCGGTCGTCCGGGTGGAGCACACTGCGCCAGAACGAGCCGTCACCGTGCCAGTCCTCCGACGGGTAGCCGAGCAACGCCTCCACCTGCGGCGAGACATACAGGTTCGTGGAACCTTCGTCGAGTCCCTCGACGAAGATCACCGCAGGCATGTGCTCAACGAGCGACTGATAGCGGCGTTCTGCCTCGCGACGCAGCTCCTCCGCTTCCGCCTGTGCGGTGATATCGAGGAACACCCCTTGCCAGTACATCGGCTCGCCGTCGGCATCGCGGACCAGTTGGCCATCATCGAGCAGCCAGACAATGCGGCCATCACGGGCCAGCATGCGGTATTCCATGCGGAACGGTTCGCCGGTGGCGTTGGTGCGCATGTGCTCGGCGCGCACCCGTTCCCGATCGTCCGGGTGCACCAAGCGCAACCACAGGTCCGGCGTGGCAATCCACTCGTCCGGGCTGTACCCCAGCATCTGCTCGATCTGCGGCGCGATGAAGAGCACCGCCGCGTCGTCGTCGTGCGCCTGCAGGTAGGTAGCTGCCGGGATATGCTCGACCAGGTCACGATAGCGGGCCTCGGCCGCAACGCTGCGCTGTTCGGCCAGTTTCTGTTCGGTGATATCAGCCCAGGTAATGGCGATCCCGTCACCCAGCGGCACCGCCTGATGCCTGCGCCAGGCGCGCTCGCCGGAGTCACGCACAATGCTGAACTCGGCGTTGAACCCCTGCCCAGTGCGGACAACCTCGCAGTACTGCTCGAAAATGCTCGGATATGTCGTCTCCGGCAACAATGCCCGCAGGCTCCGGCCGACCATCCCCGGCACCGTCGTACCAACGAGCTCAGCACAACGCTGGTTCGCTTCGACAAACCGGAAATCGACGATCTCTCCCGCGGCGTCACGCTCGGCCTGGACGATGCTGAAGGCGTCGAAGCTGCCGTCAATCGCCGCGCGGAAGCGCTCGTCACTCTGCCGCAAGGCATCGTGGGCCATGCGCTCGGCGGTGATGTCGCTCATCACCCCTTGCAGGTAGGGCGGGCTCTCCGGGCCATCCTGCACCACCCGCGATTCGTCGCGGACCCAGACAACGCGGCCATCGCTGGCCAGCATCCGGTACTCGAGGATGGTCGCTGAACCGCCAGCAACTGCTGCTGCGAGATCCTGCCGCACCGCCTCCCGATCGTCCGGGTGCACGAGCGACAACCAGAAGTATGGGTCCTGCACGAACTTCTCCGCCGGGTAGCCGAGC
>QEUZ01000417.1 GCA_003577355.1 Chloroflexota bacterium
GCTCAGAGCAGCCGCCCAGAGGATGGCCGCGGCGATGCCGAGGGTTGCCACGACGATGATTGGGGCGACAACGTTCGGCAGCACGTGCCGCCGCATGATGAGCGGGTCGCTGCACCCCACCACGCGTGCCGCGTCGACGTACACATTCTCTTTGGCTGCGAGGACCGAGCCGCGTACCAGGCGAGCGTAGGTCGGTACCGATGAGATGCCGACCGCGATCATCAGGTTCGGCAGGCTTGGCCCGAGGATGCTGACCAATGCAAGCGCCAGCAGGATGCCGGGAAACGCCAGCATGACATCGACGAGCCGCATGATGATCGAATCGACCCAGCGGCCGTAGTAGCCCGACACCAGCCCCATAAGCGTGCCAATGACGACTGCGATCGACACCGCGATGAACCCGACCAGCAGCGAGATGCGCGTGCCATAGAGCACCCGGCTGAAGATATCGCGGCCGTACTGGTCGGTGCCGAACCAATGTTCCCGCGAGGGCGCCTGGAGCGCCTCGCGTGGCTGGACCTTGTTCGGTTCTGCTGGGCTGATAACTGGCGCGGTCAGCGCGACGAGGCCGAGCAACACGAGGGTCACCAACCCGACAGTTGCACCCTTGCTCTTCAGCAGGCGCAACAGCAGGCTCTTCTGGCCCTTGGGTTGCTTCAGTGGCAGGGTTCGGACTGGGGCCGCGACCGCAGTGTTTGAAGATTCCACAGAGCTATCCCAACCGGATGCGCGGGTCGATAACTGCGTAGAGCAGGTCGATCAGGAGGTTGATCGTTACATACGACACCGCAATGAACAGCACGATTCCCTGGACCAGCGGGAAATCCTTCTCCAGGATGCCGGAGACGATGAGCCGCCCGATGCCCGGCCGGCCAAACACCGTTTCGATGACGACCGTGCCGGCAAGCAATTGCCCGAACTGTAACCCGAGAATCGTCACCGTCGGGATCAGTGCGTTGCGTAGCGCATGGCGCACGATGACGACCCGCTCACGCAGCCCCTTGGCGCGCGCGGTCGTGATGTATTCCTGGCGCAGCACTTCCAGCATTGTGGAACGTGTCAGCCGCGCAATGATCGCCGAAGCGCCCAGCCCCAGCGTCAGCGCCGGGAGGATGAGATGGCGCAGGTCACCCCCGCCGGTCGCCGGTAGCCACTGGAGCTTGAGCGAGAACGTGAAGATCAGCAGCAGCCCCAACCAGAAGCTCGGCATTGAGACCCCCAGCATGGATATGAGCATGGCGGAGACATCGGCCCAGGTATTCTGTTTGACTGCTGCGACGACTCCCAGGGTAATACCGATCAACAATGCAATCCCAAGCCCGCTCGCGGCCAGGATGAGCGTTGAAGGTAGGTTGTCGGTGATCTCCGTCATCACCGGCCGCTTGCTGCGGATGGAGTACCCGAGGTCGCCTTGCACTGCTCCGAGCAGGAACCTGCCGTACTGTTTGGGCAGCGGTTCGTCGAAATGCAGGCGCGACCGGAGCTGTTCGATCTGCTCCGGGCTCGTCTGAAACTCACCGAGCATCATGGAAATCGGGTCGCCGGGTACGAGGTGCAGCATGGAGAAAACGGCGATCGTCACCCCCAGGATGACCGGGATCGTCGCCAGGAGTCGGGCGAGGAAGTAGCGGCCCACCGCCAACCCTTTCGCTCATTCCCGCGGGGGCCGGAGTAATGCCGGCCCCCGGTATGGGATTGAGTCACAACCGATGTCGAGTCGGGCGCTAGTCTTTTTCGAGCCAGATGTCGTCGAACAGCGGGTAGGTGTAGCCGTTGAACCGCAAACCCTGCACGTTCGCCGCGCTGGCCCACACCGAGTATTCATCGACCATTGGCGCCGCGACAGCCATGTCGGCGAGTTTCTGACACAGTTCAAGGTAGAGCGCGCGCCGTGCCGCTGGGTCGGTTTCGGAGCGTCCCCGTTCGAGCATCTCGTCGACCTCAGGATCATCAAGGCCGGCGAAGTTGAAGTTTGAGCCGATCAGAGATGAGTGGAAGAGCGAGTACAGCCCGTCGTAGTCGCCAGCCCGCAGGAACATGAGTGGCCCGTGGGTGCGCAGGTTGTAGTTGTCTTCGTACCACGGCGCGCGTGCCTGTGCCTTGATCTGGCAGTCGAACCCGACGTCGATGAGGTTGGCCTGGATCAGCTGCGCTTCCGGTGGGGCGCCGCCGCCAGTGTCAACGACATTCAGGATGAACTCCAGTGGTTTGCCGTCCTTCTGGCGCACCTCGCCATCGCCGCCAGTCCAGCCTGCTTCTTCCAGCAGTTGCTTCGCCTGCTCGGGGTCGTAGGGCTGTGATAGCGACGGGTCGTCGAGCATGACCTTCGTCAGCATGCCGATGGCAACTTCACCAATACCCGCGAAGACTGTGTCGACCAGTGCTTGCCGGTCGATCGCCAAGCTGACCGCCTTGCGCACGTTCAGTTCATCAGTCGGTGCGAGTTGGGTGTTGAGCACGAGGATGCGAGGGACGCCGACCCAGGGGAACTTGGTTACGGTGATGTCGTCGCTTTCTTCGAGGCGCTTGATGTCCTGCGAGGGCACACCGGTGATCATCTGGGTCTCGCCAGTCTCAACGGTGGTGACGCGCGTCCCTGCTTCCGGCACGAACTTGATCGTGATCCGCTCGAGATATGCGGGGCCTTCGTGGGTTGACCCTGGAGCCTGGCGGTTGTAGTCGTCCCAGCGGACCAGGACGGTGTTGTCTTTGGCAGTGTAGCTCTCAACCTTGAATGGCCCAGTCGCGACAATCTGCGTGCCAAACTGGTCACCGAGTTCCTCAACCGCCTTCAGCGACACCATGCCGAGCGTGCCGCCAGCGGCGTAGACCAGGAACGGGGCGTAGGCGTTCTCGAAGCTCACGACCGCTGTGAATTCATCCGGCGTCTCAGTGCCGGTGTAGCCCGCCAAGGCTGCGAGCGAACCTCCGGCGACGAAATCTGGGTCGACGATGCGGTCGAAGTTGCCCTTGACCGATTGCGCGTTGAACGGTTCACCATCGT
The DNA here is from genome assembly GCA_003577355.1 of Chloroflexota bacterium. Classification (GTDB taxonomy): domain Bacteria; phylum Chloroflexota; class Chloroflexia; order Thermomicrobiales; family CFX8; genus CFX8. The sequence goes on from QEUZ01000417.1 coordinate 3,005, forward strand.
GGAACGTCACATCCTGCCGCAGCGTAAACGTGTAGGTGGTGCCGTCTGGAGATGCTTCCCACGCTTGTGCCAGTGAGGGAACGAGTTCACGCGCTTCAGTCAGGTGCAGCAGGCTCTCGGTAATCGACGCCGTGATCATGAAGGTTGACGCACTCGGAGATGCATGGGGGTCGAGTGTCGGCGGCTCCTCGTGCAACCCAATGACCAGTTCCCCACCCGCTTGTGGTTCCCCACCCGCCGGGCTGGTGGCGGCTGGCGTCGCGGCGCCGCCTGTCGTTGCGGTAGCTCCTGCCGGCTGTGTACTGGCGCCTCCTGGTACCTGGGTGCTATCCGCGTCGTCATCGTCATCATCGTCGCCGCCACAGGCCGCGAGCAACGACGTAG